>JAGPJJ010000176.1 GCA_018054505.1 Prevotella sp. | reverse complement strand
AGGCAAAGTTTGGTTCAATATTAGGCAAACAACGTAATAAATAAGGATTATGGCAAAGCAGTTTTTTGTATTAGGTATCGGTGGTACAGGTATGAGGTGTATAGAATCATTGATTCATCTTTGTGCCATGGGAATGTTTGACAATACAGATATTCATTTGTTAGCTTTGGATACTGATAAAAATAATGGAAACTTCTCTCGTCTGAAAGAAGTTAAGGAGGCGTATGTCAAAGCAAAAGGTGTGGAGGCTTCCTCACGTGTTGCTTTACAAGATACATTTTTTTCTGCTAATATAAAGTACTATGAGTTTAGTCCTAATTATGAGCATAAAAGTACTTTTAAAGCTGTTTTTGATTATAGTAATACTCAGTATAATCATAATGAAGAAACAGATTTAGCTGATCTCGTTTTGGCAAAAAATGTTGAAGATTTTAATCTCCGCCATGGCTATCGTGCCCAAACCCATTTAGGTTCTATGATGATGTACCATTCCATCATTGAAGCAGCAAAGTCACCGACAAATAATGACTTAAAGTCTTTTTTGGGAGAATTGGCAAAACAGGCTCAAACGGGTAATCCTAGAGTGTTTATCTTAGGGTCTGTTTTTGGCGGCACAGGTGCCTCTTCTATACCTATTATACCCCAAGCTATATCAAAAGCTGCTGAAATTATGACAAATGGGGCCGTTAATGTTTTGAAGAGTGCGTATTTCGGATCAACATTGTTGACAGCCTATTTTTCATTCAAGGCACCTTCTAGCAACGAGTTGGCCAACCAAAAAGTAATAGCTACAAGTGATAAGTTTGCTCTTAATTCACAGGTCGCTATGATGTTTTATGAGGATGATTCAACGGTAAAAAGTACTTACCAGAAGTTTTATATGATGGGCACTGATAGCTTGAGCTGGGATCCGATGGCTAAAGACAGAGATAATATTTCGGAGACCATCACCGGTGGAGAAAAACAGAAAAATGATTCTCATTATATTGAACTTTTAGCAGCTTCTTCTGCGTTAAGTTTCTATAATGAGGATGAAAGTGTATTGGCAGTCAATAAGCAAAATGTTAAGACTGATTATGAGTATTGTGCCATAAATGATAATGGAAAATTTGACTTCCAAGATTTTGTGGGACAACAAAGAGCTGAGGAGTTTGCCAAAAAGTTTGGCCTATTGATCGCATTTTCGTTGTTCTGCAATGGAACGGATGATTTCGTAGAAAGTGTTCGTTCTGGTGGTGTAAAGGAAATCCAAGAGTTTTTGGATATTAATGTAAATCAGGTGCTGGCTTTGAAAGAATATTTCAATTTGTTCTTTGTTAGGGTAAATGCTAATGGGACTCTTTCTGAGGGATGGTTAAAGCAGATTCATCGTTCAGCAGGTGGAGGCGATAATTTCTTGTTTAATGCAAGTCTTTTCTCTCCATCCGATTTGAAGAGTTTAATGAAGTTGTCTTGGAACAAGAACTTATATAGAACAGAGGGAATTGGCAAAGATAATCATTATTCTACAGGTATTTTTGGTTCAAAGTTTGATTCTTTCAAGAAGCAGTTCTTGCTTACACGTGATAAAGATTCCTCTTGGAAAAATATAACGAATAATGGGGAACAACTTAATAAGTTAATTTACGATACATTGTCTTCACTTTATAATTTCAAATAAGAAAGGGCTATAATATGTCAAAAGCATTGTTGATAAAAAGTTATACGGATATAACTACAGGAACTCAAGGACAATGGAATGAGTTAACTATGGCTCGTTCTTATATTCAAGGAATTGAAACAGGAAAAATCTTAGAGAATTTATCAGCAGATAAATTAGGAAGTTTAATTTCTGGTGTCCCAACTCCATGGGCGCGTGCTAAGTTGTTTAAGTTTGCCCTGCAGACTTTAGCAGCTCCTGATCCGAATATTCAAAAGTCGGGGTTGCAACAGTATTATGAGTTGTTGTTGGGAGAATGGAAAGGACTGTTAGCTGTAATTGCTTTGTATCCAGATAGAATCCGATTTTCCCAACCTGTCGTTATGGATGCGAGGGGCGATGATTATGATATAGCGTCTGCCTTTGGAAGAATGCTGTTTGAAGACAAAGATGTATGGAGTAACCAAGACTTACTACAAAAAGATCCAGCTACTCAGCCATTCATTCAATTGATTTATTACAGGAATCATCTTGTTGGTGGAACTTCACCATTAACTGGTGTCTTTGCTGGCATTTCGTATGATAATTTAGGAAGTGATGCCAGTGATATAAATTGGTATAGAGACGGTAAGTTTGAAGATCCTACTAATTACTTGGATCCAGAACAAGTGCAAAAGGTATATCTTTTTGTTAAGAATCTTAATGGGAATCTTGCTGATTTTGAGAAGAAAATTAATTCTCAACGCGGTAATAAACCTAACGTAGATTTGAATGGATTTAAGGATATGAGTCGTGATTGGGAGCAAAAATTATTAAGTCGCGGTGGAAATAACCTTCGTGACAAAGGACCTATTGCAAAATATTCAAACTTAGAATGTCCATTTTCAATCTTGTTTGATAGTAATGTACCTGTTTATTTGAAGCCTGATTATACCTTTACTTATACTAATAATGGAGAGTATCAGTTAATTGGTGATATCCAAAAGTTATTGAGTGAGGATAAGTATGTAATAGGATTTCAAGAAGATGCTGCGGCAAGACCTAAACTTTCAGATGCTCCAGTCTTTTATTTGTCTGTCAAGGATTTGAAGGATGGTAGTGTTAGCTATTTTTCTTTACCTTTGTCAGAAAAAGGAGTAGATATCTTCAAAAATAGTCTTTCAGGTTTGTTGGGCTATTCTGAAGGTAGTAATACATCTTTGTCTGGAGTTATTACCGATGCAGGTCAGTTGGCTGTAACATTGGTTGTAGAAATCGATGGTCAAAAGGTTACTTTAAATACTCGCGAGTATGAAATTGATTGGATTACCGATCAAGGAAGAGTTATTATGTGGCCAAACTTCGTTTCAGAAAAATGGAATAAGTATTATCTGTACTCAGAGTTCACTGCTGATGCCAAGGAGCAATTCTTGCCTATATTTAAATGGGGTGGTGAGTTCTTGAAAAATATTGATGGAGAGTTTTGGACAGGAGATTATGAACCAGCTCCAGATCAAGAAAAACTTGTGGATGTAAAAAAGTTAGTTACTTATCCTGCAGGGCAAGGTGAAAACTTGCCTAAGTATAATATCGTAGGGGCAGACAAACCTTTAGCAGGTCTTTCTGTTTCTGTTAAAGATACAGGCAAGGAAGTACATGCTGGCTTCTTGATTTTTAGACCTCAAGTTATTGAGGATAGAACAGCTTTCGAAATGAGGGGAACTGCCACAGTCGGCATCGACTTTGGTAGTAACAATACTTGTGTCTATTATAATGAAGACAACAAAGGTGCTACTCCTGTTCATTTTGAAAACTACCGCTCTGTATTAGTTGGACGGGAGAATAATGACCCGAAAGCAATAGCGGAAAATAATGAATTGTTATTCTTTACGAATTACTCTTCGAATAATGGACAGACAAAGTCATGGCTTCATGAGCATGATAATCGCTATAATTGTTATAATGAATCTTTAGAAGTCGCAGGTGGTGTTCCAGTAAACCGTCCAAATGTTCTAGTAAAGAAAATGGATCAATATGAGATTACAACCCAAGCTGGTATCTTGCATTATAATATGAAGTGGTTGGACGATGATAAAGGTAAGCAAAAGAAGGGCGCTTTTTTGAAATCTATATGGTTGCAAACATGTGCTTATCTTTATACTAATAAGATAAAGCCTACAATGTTGGAGTGGAGTTGTCCTGGTTCGATGATGGAGGCAGACATCAATGAATTGGATAAGATTTACAATAGTCTCTGTAAGTTAACTCCAATAGTTGGTGCTAAGA
>JAGPJJ010000175.1 GCA_018054505.1 Prevotella sp. | reverse complement strand
GTGAATTACTTTTTAACCATCTTCTTTGCACCTGCTTTGTTGCAAGTCTTAGCTGCATTTTTGCAAGCCTTAGCATCTTTCTTGCAGCACTTTTCTGCGTCTGCGGCATTCTTGCAACAAGCTTTTCCACCTTTGCATGCCTTGTCAGCATCAGCCTTGTTAGCTTTTGCACACTGTTCAACTTTATTGCATTTCTTTTCTGCCTGCTTTACATTCTGAGCATTAGCGAAACTAATGGCTGCTACCATAAGAACCGCACTTAAAACGATTTTCTTCATAGTTTAATAATTTATTTAGTTATAAAAAATCATTTCGCAAATATAGTATTATCCTACCATAAAAAGAAATATTTTATCTGATTATAACATTTTTCACTTTATTTTTGTAATACACCACGAATAACAAACCATGCATGCATGAAAATTGTTGTGATAAATCCATAATGTTTGCACATTATATGATAACGCTCTTTCAGAGATTCCTTGTGATTCTGAATGCTCATGCCACCATCAAGATAGTTTACCACTATGGCATTTATGTATCTTAAAGATAGGTGGTTACGTTTGGCATCCTTCATAATGCGAATGCACCAATCTATGTCTGCTGACAACTTGTAATTTAGGTCGTAACAATTGCGCTTGGCAATATCAGTGCGTGCATAGAATGCTTGATGACATACTAACATGCCAAACATGAAAGAGCGCCAGTTGAGGTGGGCTGGGGGAGATAAACGGCGATGACGCAAAAATGTTCCGTTATCATCTACGATATCCGTATTGCCATAGAGGACTCCTGGTAATTCCTCACCTTCGCCTACCATATTCGCAATCGTCTCTAATGTTGATGAAGATGGAAATACATCACCGGCATTCAAAAAAACTAGATAGTTACCGGTAGACTTCCCGATGCCCTTGTTCATTGCATCATATAAGCCTTTGTCGGGTTCAGAAGTAAAGACAATGTTGTGCCTAGAGTTATGGGAATTATCTGACTTGGTTATATATTCTTTAATCATGGTCACAGTTTCATCACGTGACGCGCCATCAACAATTATATGTTCTACATTCTGGTAAGATTGCCTCAAAACACTGTTAAGAGTTCGCTTAAGAACAGAAGAAGCATTATAGGTACATGTTATTACCGAAAATGTTATCATAAATTATATTTTTTAAATGCCATCGCTTGATTATAAACTTCGATATATTTCATAGCTACTGAATGCTGTGAATATTTCGTTCCCACTTTGTTGACCGCATTTGAACTTAATTCGTCATAATCAGCTTCACTAAGAATCCAATTTATGCCATTTGCTAAGTCGTCTGCATCTTTAAGCTTTGCAACATATCCATTCTTATGATGGTCTATCATTTCTGGTATTCCGCCCACTTTAAAACCGAGGCATGGAACTCCGCATGCCATAGCTTCCATAATGGTGTTAGGCAGGTTGTCTTCTAAAGATGGAAGAACAAATATATCAGATGAATTATAAATGTCGACAATTCTCTTTACCTCATTAACATACCCTAATGAGTAGGTTGGTAGTGGCAATAGTTTTTCTATTTCTTCTGAATGTCCACCCAGTATAGCCACACACGTATTATCTTTATATTCAGGATTTGCATGAACTAGTTTTTCAAGAGCTTGAACAAAATATGCCATTCCCTTGCGCTCGTCGGTGACCTTTTGAGAAACAAAAAGAATGATGCGCTTATTGGCTGGTAAACCCGCACTAAGACGCGATTGGGCTTTATCCTTATTATAAAATACGCGTGTATCTATTGGATTTGGAATACTTGTTACCTGTTGGCCAACTAATAGTTCGCTGCTTTTAGCCTGTCCCTCAAGCCACATGCTGCATGTAACAAAATGAATGTTGCTGTGAGCATAAATCTTCTTTTTCCTATTCCATATTTTATAGGCCAGATCTTTGTTGGAACCATTGCCAGGTAATAGTTGACAATTTTTACATTCAGTGTTGAAGGCTTTGCATCCGTGTGCATAATGGCATATTGCAGTGGCAGGCCATAAATCATGCATTGTCCAAACAATTGGCTTGCCTGATTTTATTATTTTGTGAATGTTCTTAAGTGAAAGAAAGCCTTGATTAACCCATGAAAGGTGAATTACATCAGCCTCCTTAAACTCACGAAGTGAAGTGATATCAGTTCCAGAATTGGCAATATCTATATCAAATAAATGATTACGCGAAAAGTGGAGATGCCAGAATATGCACCAACGTTCCCAAAGAAAATGTCTCTGGTTGAGGCATTTATGTGGTAGAGAAGCTATCGTGATTTCTTCACTTAGCTTGTCTCTTACAAGCATTTTAGCCTTAACTCCATTATTATTTAAAGCATTCATCAGACGGTTTGCCGCAACTGCCGCTCCGCCTATACTTTCGCTTGTATTTACAATAAGTACTCTCATCACATGTGACTATTATTCATAAATAATTATTCATGCAAAGATAAGGTATGTGGAGGTAAGAACAAAATAAAAATAAGAATATTCTTATATAACTGCAACTTTTTTTCTGTTATTGCGTCTAAATAAATGAAACTAATAAAATAGAGATGGAAAAGTTATTCTTACTAGTCACTGCCTCTCTGCTGTTTAGCGGAAGTGTGATGGCACAAAAGACTACAATTAGTGGTACGTTGAAAGATTCAATAGAGAATACCACAGAACCTTATGCTACGATTAGAGTGTATAAGACAGGAAACTTACAGAAGCCTATAGCAATGTCGTTGACTGATGGTGACGGAAAAATAAAGCAGGTCGTAGACGGCAAAGGTAAATTTCTTATCACATTTAATTCTGTAGGTAAAAAGCTTGTAAAACGTGAGTTGACAATCAATGGTGAACCAACTATTGATTTTGGTAATGTATATACCTCTGAAGATTCAAAAGCATTAAAGGGCGTTGAAATTGTTGCTCAGAAACCTGTCGTTAAAATGGAGACAGACAAGATGACTTACAATGTTCAGGAAGATGTAGATTCAAAAAGTATGACTCTTCTAGATTTGATGCGTAAAGTTCCGATGGTAACTGTTGACGGTCAGGATAATATAACCGTGAATGGTTCCAAATCTTTCAAGATTCTTGTAGACGGCAAGGAAAATCCGATGTTTCAGGCAAATGCTTCGCAAATCTTTAAGTCAATACCAGCCTCAATGGTAAAAAATGTGGAGGTGGTAACTAATCCAGGAGCGAAATATGATGCAGAAGGTACTGCGGGAATATTGAATATTAAGTTTAATCACGATACAGGACAAAAGCAAAGTGTTGATGGATACAGCGGAAACGTGAGTGCAACAGTTGGTAACAAGAGTGATCGTGTGGCTGCTTATGTTGGTGGTCAGCAAGGCAAACTCACATACAGTGCTAATGCAACCGTGGGTTATCAGGATATGAAAGGTATTAGCGTTGACTTGGATCAGACAAAGATTATCAACGGTCAGAACTCTGTGATGAAATACAATCAGAAATCCGACCAGAGAGTGCCTTTTGAAATGGGAAATCTGAACTTAGGATATGAAATAGATTCCCTAAGTACTATTAATGCCGGAATTGGACTTACATCTTTTGAATCCAAAATTAATGGAACTCCTTTTACGACAATGGAAGGTGGAATATATGGAAGTGGACATTCTTATAGTAACAAAATGAGTACAAAAGAGTCTAGCGTAGGATTTAATGGAAACATTGACTATCAGCGATTCTTCGACAGAGAGCATAAATCCTCTATCACTTTAAGTTATCTATTCAGTAACTCTCCTTCAAAGGAGAAAAGTTCACGTAATCAATACGAACCAAAACAAGATAATTTGGATATGTATTCTGATTTGGAGACAAACGGACGTACACATACTGTACAGGTGGACCTCGTGAATGCCTTGTCAAAGAATACCACTC
>JAGPJJ010000174.1 GCA_018054505.1 Prevotella sp. | reverse complement strand
ATTAGCTGCAAAGATATGAGTGTTGTCTTCGAACAAATACTTGATGAGAATCTTGTTCCTAAACTATACGAATCTGCCGTTAACAACAATATGCCAATTCTGACATATCAAGGTGAAGACATAGCTACTAATCATAAAGATGATCAATATGTAGCTTACGAGGCTTTCATCAATCAAATGCCAGTTGTGCAATATGATGATTTCCTTGGACAAATTGTTTACCCAATAAACAAATGCCTTATCGTGGGCGAACCTACCCTGCTTCACGAACTTGAACTAAAACTGGCAAAAGAAGTTGAAGGAAAGATGAATGTGTATCGCTCTGCTACCTGCTTCCTTGAATGTGTACCTTTGGGAATCGACAAAGCTAAATCTCTTGACAGACTCATCAAAACGCTTGATATAAAAAGAGAAGAGATTATTGCATGCGGTGACGGATATAATGACCTTAGCATGATAGAGTTTGCTGGTCTTGGCGTTGCAATGTCTAATGCTGCCGAAGATATACAAGAGAAAGCCGACTTTATCACGCTTTCTAATGAGGAAGACGGCGTAGCCCACGTCATCAACAAATTCATCTTTAATGAATAAGATTCCATCACAATATATAAAAAGGCGAGTTACACACTCGCCTTTTTTAGTTTATTGAATTTCTACAGAACTGTATTTATCTATTTCAACCTTTACACCTTTTGGTATTTTTGGTGTCGCCCACTTTCCATCAATAACCAACATTTTATAGGTACGTCCTGGGTGTAGAGCATTGATAGCTTCCTGCAAAGTGAGATGATTGCCACGACCTTGCGTAGAAACAACAGAATCATAATGCCTTATGTAAGGTTTAAGTTCTGGAATAACCTCACCTATTGCATCAGCCAATGCTCCTGCAACAACTCTTGCACCATATATATTATAATGTGTATTGTCTTTTCTTCCATTTGGAATTGCTGAACACTCACCAGGTTTCAACCACATGTGAAGGTAACGACTGCCCTGTATGCCATATTGCTGCTCAATTCTAGTAGTTATAGCATTTGCATCAACATAAGCTACATTGAGTCTGTGAGCCACATTAGCAGCAGAGAGTCTATATTTTCCATGAGTGTCGACAAGAGTATCGCTATTTATCTTTTCATCGCCATAGGCAACGCTGCGCAAAGCCTCATCTTCAGTAACCGTGTCAACAACATTATAAAAAGATCTGCGTGCAACAGGACTCATCAATATTGGTGTAGCTCCCTTTGCTCTTGTCTCATTAACATATCGTTCCAAGTTTGCATCAAATGTAGTACCTGGATCTGTATGACGATCAGGAGAAGGCTTAGAATCATTATGACCAAACTGAATGACAACATAATCACCCGGCTTGATTTCATCAAGTACCTTCTGCCATCTGCCCTCGTCTATGAAACTTTTACTTGAACGGCCATTTACTGCATGATTGCTCACAGTAACATCTTCGGTGAAGAAGCCCTGAAGAACCATACCCCATCCACGTTCTGGATTGTTTTGAAAATCACGTTTTTCAGCAGCTGTAGAATCACCTATTATAAATATAACAGGATGATGATTGTCTGCCGATATCATTACCATAAGAATGGCAAAAAGAAATAATAATCTTATGATTCGTTTCATAGTAGACAGTTTATTAAAAAAGATATGGGTAGCGGAAAGAATCCACTACCCATTATAATTGTAATCAAATTATTTAGTTACAATAGCGATAAGTTCATCAGGAGTAACCATAGTCTGTTCTCCAGTCGCCATGTTCTTGAGCGTAAACTTACCCTCATTGATTTCATTCTCACCAGCAAGTGCAACGAATGGAATATTCTTTGCATTAGCATAGCCCATCTGCTTCTTCATCTTTGCACTATCAGGATACATTTCTGTTCTGATACCAGCCTTACGAGCCTTAGTAACAGAAGGCAGACAATATGCTGTTTCCTTCTCGCCAAAGTTGATAAACAGAAGTTGTGTAGCGTTTACAGCTTCTTTAGGATATAAGTCGAGTGCATTCAACACATCATAGATTCTGTCTGCACCAAAAGAAATACCTACACCGCTAAGTCCTGGCATACCGAATATACCTGTAAGGTTGTCATAACGTCCACCACCCGTGATACTTCCCATAGGAGTATCAAGAGCTTTAACCTCGAATATGGCACCAGTGTAGTAATTCAGACCACGAGCAAGAGTCAAATCCAACTCAATCTCATTATCAAGACCAGTCTTCTCCAAAGCATCGAGAATGAAACGAGTTTCTTCAACACCCTTGACACCTATCTCTGACTCTGCAAGAATCTTACCGATAACATCAAGCTTCTCACTATTAGAGCCACTCAATGAAATAATAGGCTGTAACTTCTCAATAGCCTCATCAGAAATACCGTCCTCTTTAAGTTCTGCATTGACACTCTCAAGACCAATCTTATCCAACTTGTCTATGGCAACAGTGATATCAACAATCTTATCAGCCTCGCCGATAATCTCAGCAATACCTGTAAGAATCTTACGGTTGTTGATCTTTATCTGAACTCTTACGCCAAATTTAGTGAATACAGTATCTACAATCTGCATCAATTCAACCTCGTTAAGAAGAGAATCAGAACCTACAACATCAGCGTCACACTGATAGAATTCACGATATCTACCCTTCTGAGGACGATCTGCACGCCATACAGGCTGAATTTGATAACGCTTGAAAGGCAATTGCAGTTCTTCGCGATGCATAACAACATAACGTGCGAAAGGAACTGTCAAATCATAACGCAATCCCTTTTCACAAAGTTTTGCTGCCAGATGAAGTGAATTACTCTCGCGCAATTCATCATCTGATACCTTATTCATGAAGTCACCTGAATTAAGCACCTTGAAAAGCAACTTATCACCCTCTTCACCATATTTTCCCATAAGGGTCTGAAGGGTTTCCATTGCAGGTGTTTCTATCTGCTGAAAACCATAAAGGGCGTAAACGTCCTTTATGGTGTTAAAAATATAATTTCTCTTAGCCATTTCCATTGGCCCGAAGTCACGGGTTCCCTTTGGAATGGAAGGTTTCTGTGCCATATAATATTTATTTATAATACAATTGTCTGATCTCTGTCAGGACCTATTGAAACAACCTTTATTGGAGTTTCAAGGAAGTCTGCAAGGAACTTGATGTAATTAGAGAAAGCCTCTGGGAATTGCTTCTTATCAGTAAACTTAGTCATATCTGTGTTCCAACCTGGAAGTTCTTTATATACAGGTTTAACATCGTCAATCTCATAAGGAAGTTCTTCTGTTACAGTACCGTCTGGCAATGTGTAACCAACACAAGCCTTGATTGTATCGAAAGTATCAAGAACATCACTCTTCATAAGAATAAGCTTTGTTACACCATTGATCATGATTGAATAGCGTAGCTGAATCAAGTCAACCCAACCGCAACGACGCTCACGACCAGTAACAGCACCATACTCATGACCAAGGTCACGGATAGTTTTGCCTGTCTCGTCAAAAAGCTCTGTTGGGAATGGTCCTGCACCAACACGTGTGCAATAAGCCTTCATAATTCCATAAACATCACCGATTCTGTTAGGGCCGATACCAAGACCGATGCAAGCACCAGCACAAATAGTATTTGATGATGTAACGAAAGGATATGAACCAAAGTCTACATCAAGCATTGTGCCCTGAGCACCTTCGCAAAGAATGTTTTTACCAGAACGCAAGATGTTATTGATTTCATGCTCAGAATCAACGAAATGGAACTGACGCATATATTCAATGCCTTCCATCCACTTCTTCTCAACTTCTTCAAATCCCTCAAAGTCGTCCCATCCAAGAGCCTTAAGCATTCCTAGATGACGCTCTTTATGGGCAGCGTATTTTGTGTCGAAATTGTCAAGGATATCACCTACACGGAGTCCGTTACGACTTACCTTATCAGTATA
>JAGPJJ010000036.1 GCA_018054505.1 Prevotella sp. | reverse complement strand
CAAAAAACGGGTCGATAAATCAACAAAAAATAGCGTACTACTTATTATTGTAGCACGCTATTTATTATAGAAATACTAAATCCTCATATGCAAAGAATTTTATTTACTTTTATCAATTGTAAGTGAAATATGGTTGTTATCCCAACAACTAGTCGTGCAATAATGCATGGGCGATATCTAGAAATATAATCAATCATTTAATGAGTCATTTTTACATATAGAGGATATTCATGATGTCTGTATATTCATTATATTTGTACTCCGAGCAAACATCATTTAGTCTAATGCCATGCCATTGAGACTAATTTATCCATTCATTTTAAGTTGAGTCTTCAGCACTTTATTGTAACTAATTCTAAAAATGAAATCGTATCTAAGTCTAATCTCATAAACGACAAACATACTTTAGATGCTGAATGTTTTACTTTTAACAATAGAAATCTTTAAATCTTACTTGAAAATCTTATGGTGCAAAGATAATATGTTTGCTTATTGACTCCAACAGAAAAAATTTATGTATATATTGATAAAATCTATTAATTGTGATTTAACTTCAAATTAAATGTGTATTTTTGTAGAAAATAAAGGAAGTAATGACACTACAACAACTAGAATATATTATCGCAGTAGACCGTTTTCGCCACTTCGGAAATGCCGCTGATTACTGCAATGTGACCCAACCGACTCTAAGTGCAATGATTCAAAAACTAGAGGATGAACTAGGAATTAAGATATTCGATCGCCGAATGCATCCACTGGAACCAACTAAAATTGGAAAAAATGTATTAGAGCAGGCAAGAAAGGCTTTGCTTAGTTCTATGCGAATAAAAGATATCGTAAATGAACAACAGAATTCTGTTGACGGAACATTTAATCTTGGTATTATTCCGACCATAGCACCATATCTTATACCTCGTTTTTTCCCACAGATGATTAACAAGCACCCAGAGATGGATGTGAGAATTACAGAAATGAAGACCGAGGATATAAAGAAAGCATTGCGCCATGGTGATATTGATGCAGGTATTGTTGCAGACCTTGACGGAATGGAAGATTTAGAAAAGACAGATCTGTATTATGAGGAGCTCTTCGTATATGTATCACCAAATAATAAACTGATAAATAACGAAACTATTAAGGATAAGGATTTGAATGGTGAATTTCTATGGCTTTTGGGCGAAGGACACTGTCTTAGCAAACAGATGGAGAAATTCTGTCATTTGAAACATGCTACTATCAGTGAACGAGCATATCGCCTTGGAAGTATCGAAACTTTCATGCACATTGTAGAAGGTGGGCGTGGTGTAACGTTTATTCCAGAACTTGCTGCCACACAATTGACTGATAATAAAAGAGAATTGGTTCGTCAATTTGCAATCCCCTCTCCTACCAGAAAGATTATTATCGTAACAACAAATAGCTTTATTCGTAATACGATACTTCAACTAATTACGGATAGCATCAAGAAAGCTATTCCAGCAGATATGCTAAAGTTGAAGCCTCATCAGCAAAGAGTTTAATCGTATTCAAGCATGTTCATTCATTTAAACAAATGAATGAACATATTAAAGTTTCTTTGACAACAGATTTCGAGCAAGTTCTATAATGGTATCCTTTCCTAAATAGAAATCTACTGTTGACATATCCACTTTATAATCAGGGTCTATACCAAACTCTGTACTGGCTTTATTCTTATCGAATATAGGGCATGCTGAAAAACGGATACCCCAACCTATTGGAATCTCGCTGCTGAATGGCATGCCGGCTCCACCACCAGTTTTGTCACCGACAATAGTTACATTTGGACAGCACTTCATATACTTAACAAACTCATTGGCAGCACTGTAAACACTGCGATTAGTGAGTATGACAACCGACTTCTGCCAACGTATTCCTGTACTAGGTTCTAGATATTGTTCTTCCATTGAAGAGAAGTCGTTATGTCCCTTACCAGTCTTGTGCTGCATATATCCAACAAGAATTTTCTTGTTAGTAAATCTTGCAGCAAACTCTTCTGCACTGGTAATCATTCCACCAGTGTTGTTTCTAAGGTCAATAATCAATCCGCGAGTCAATAACAAGTCAGACATAATCTCGTCTAGATTGCCACTACCCAACTTATTTTCAAAAGTTGAGCAACGAATATAGCCAATATTGTCGTCAAGCACACGATATTTCATGCCATTGGCTATTTTATAATCTGTACCAAGATATTTTGTTATCAATGAGTCGCTAATATTACTTGGATAGTTTTCGTGCCACGACCAATTTCTCGCAACATCAAAACTAGAATACATATTAACATGACCGTCACGAAGCTCGCCAAGCATATTGCCAAGAACTTCAAAAAGCTGCGCATCTGTCATTTCACCATTTATCTGTTTGGCATATCTTGTATGGATTTCATTCCAATCAAGTCCATATTGCTGAGCCTTATAATCAAAAAAACAATAATGCTGGTCTATAATATTCCAAAGAGCTTCAAAGTTTCCCTTTGGATTATCGGCATACTGATCCTCGTCAACACATCCTGTTAAAGAAGTGAGCGAGAATAAAACAAACAAAATCAATAATGATAGATTCGGTTTCCTGAATATGCCTATTGACGAATATCTCATTTTCTTACTTTTATTAATTTAAATGTCTTTACTATTCCTATCATGATGGCGTGAGTATAGACATGCTGTTTAAGATTGTTCACACGAGCCTGTTGAAACTCTCCAATATATCCAATTCGGAAAGTGGAATGTAATATCGGGAAATCAAATGTGAGCATATTGCGCAACGAAGGTGCATTTCCCGGATAGGTAGTACGAATATTATGATCGTAGTTACCTTCTGAGAATATTTCATAATAAGACTGTCCGTAATTAGGACTGAACATTAGTCCGGCAACAGGAACTCCAATCTCATATCTTAATTTAAAGTCACGATAACCACCTTGATGGAATGGGTTGTGGAAATTGTATTCAAGAGCTGCAGTTGGCATAATATTAATAAAAGCACGTGCCTGAGCAGGATTATTGCTATTGCGAGTGTTATAAATAAATCCCAGGTTCACTTCTACGTTTCCGCCGGCTTCAAGCAAAAGTTGGTTGCTTCCTACATTCCAAGTATTGCAAAGATAATGTAAACCATATTGAAAATTATAGTTGCCCGACATCTCTTTGCCGTCTCCAGAACGATTATCTATATAAGATATATTACCCTGATGAACAAGTTCATAAATGAATTTACTTCCTTGTCGCTGTCTCAAAGTATGACTGACATAACGCACATCAGTACCAGTGTATTTTTCAGGGCTTAAATAAGTATCAAGTATATTTGTTGTTCCTATACCAATCATCTTAGCGTTGGTGATAAACTTATCGCCAAACCTTAAAGAGTCGGTCTGAGCATTCATGCTCATGTTGCCAAGTAATAAGGCTGGCAACATGAGAAGAATTTTATTTCTTATCGTCTTTATTTTCATTGTCATCAGGGAATAAACTGAGCTGGCCTATCTGCTCATCGATTATTTGTTGCTGACTCTTGCCAGCATCCGGGTCAAGATTTTCCTCTTCGTCCTCATCATTTTCATGTTCATCATCTGCTGTCGTGTCATATTCCTCTTCATTGAATCTTGTAGGCTCGAGTTCTGTTATCGAATCAATCTGCCAAGTAGTGATTCTCTTTCCTTTAGCCTTAAATCCTTTCACACCTATGAATTGCTCTGCGTCTAATTCCTCATCTGGTCTCACACTGTCATTACCGCCATAAGTGACTTTAATCAAAGGATAATATGTATCTGTCAGCAGCACAAGTTGGCTGTTTGGATTATCACCCAAAATATTTTGAGGGCGTTTGATAGCATCCATTGTGAATCGCTTGATA
Source organism: Prevotella sp. (assembly GCA_018054505.1). Classification (GTDB taxonomy): domain Bacteria; phylum Bacteroidota; class Bacteroidia; order Bacteroidales; family Bacteroidaceae; genus Prevotella. The sequence continues at coordinate 10,385 of JAGPJJ010000036.1, read as the reverse complement.
TATGGATAACCTTGATTGTCGGCATCATACAATACAGCGGTCCAAATTTTATGCTGATTCCATTTTTCAATACGCAAGATACTATCAGGATAATGGTTGTTTGCATCAAAGTCTGTGATATAGAAATCACCATTTTTGAGCACAACAAGTATGCGGTCTTCATCAAAGAATTCACCCAATGAATATCCGTGCTCCTCATAATTGATTCGCTTCACATCCGGATCATACCACACCTTACGTCCACCAAGCGTAGAATGACCATGATTTTTAAGACTTATGCGATGTATTCCAACTTTTGACAAAAGATTTCCTTTTGCCGAACGTGACTTTATCATAATCTCGCTGAAGTCTTTTTCACGGAATATATTCTGTCGTTTCAATCTTGGATCAATATCAAGTGTTATCTTTATCACTTCTGCCTCACCATTCGGATTGGCTGTAAAATACATGATTTTTGAACCAGGAGTACCAAGTGTCAAATTATAATCTCGATCACGTGTGATACTCGTGACATTGAAACGTTTGATGAAGTAACATCCTTGCTTTCCATCCCTATATACAACATTATATATAGTTCGCTTATCATTCTTCTTGAACACCTGTAACCAGATGATTCCCTTACCGACAAATATCTTATCGGCAACCTTAATCACCTTAAACAAACCGTCTTTATAGAAGATAATAATATCATCAATATCAGAACAGTTGCAGACAAACTCGTCTTTCTTCAATCCAGTACCAACGAAGCCTTCCTGACGATTGATATACAGTTTTTGATTAGCTTCAACGACCTTTGTACTATCAATTGTGTCGAAACTACGTATTTCTGTATGGCGAGGATGTTCTGCACCATATTTATTCTTTATAAACTTAAACCAATTTATCGTGACATCAGTCATGTGGTTTAAGTCATTATCGATATCAGCAACTTCAGCCTTTATTCTTACTAAGAGTTCCTCTGCCTTATCCTTATTGAATTTCAGAATGCGTTGCATCTTTATTTCCATAAGTCGAAGAATATCATCACGTGTAACTTCACGGATGAAGTCCGGTTTGAAAGGAGTGAGTTTCTCATCCACAAAAGCGATAGCTGCATCCATATCAGGAGCCTGTTCGAATTTCTTCTCTTTATAAATTCGCTGCTCAATAAATATACGTTCAAGACTTGCAAAGAACAATTGTTCGAGCAACTCACCACGACGTATCTGAAGTTCCTTTCGTAGCAGTCCCATTGTGCGCTCGGCACTATGACGAAGCACATCGCTGACTGTTAAGAAACAAGGTTTATTATCTTCGATTACGCAACAGTTTGGAGATAAATTTATTTCACAATCGCTGAATGCGTAAAGAGCATCTATCGTTTTATCTGAAGAAACACCAGGCGCAAGATGTACCTGTATCTCTACTTGGGCAGCAGTGTTGTCATCAACGCGCTTTGCCTTAATTTTTCCCTTATCTATAGCACGAAGTATGCTATCAATAAGAGTCGTCGTAGTCTTGCTAAATGGTATTTCGCGTATTACAAGCGTTTTACTATCAAGTTTCTCTATCTTGGCACGAACCTTTAATGCTCCGCCACGCTGACCATCGTTATATTTAACAACGTCAATAGCTCCACCGGTAGGGAAATCAGGATATAACTGGAATTCCTTTCCGCTGAGATAGCTTATTGCAGCATCGCAAATATCATTTAAATTGTGAGGAAGAATTTTACTGCTAAGACCTACAGCAATACCTTCTGCACCCTGAGCAAGCAACAAAGGAAACTTTGCCGGTAGGGTTATAGGTTCCTTATTACGTCCGTCATAGCTCAACTGCCAATCAGTTGTTTTAGGATTAAAGACAACGTCGAGAGCAAACTTAGACAAGCGTGCTTCTATATAACGTGGAGCAGCAGCACGGTCACCCGTAAGAATGTTTCCCCAGTTACCCTGAGTATCAATCAACAAGTCTTTTTGTCCCATCTGCACGAGTGCATCACCGATAGATGCATCACCATGAGGATGAAACTGCATCGTGTGTCCAACAATATTAGCTACTTTGTTGTATCGTCCGTCATCCATTCTCTTCATAGAGTGCAGGATACGTCTTTGCACAGGTTTGAGTCCGTCCTCGATATGTGGGACGGCACGCTCCAAAATTACGTAACTGGCATAATCAAGAAACCAATTCTTATACATGCCACTGAGGTGATGAACGGCCGACGCATCAAATTTATCAACCGGTTTATAATCGGAATGCGCATTATCCGTCAATTCCTCATCCTCATTGTTTACAATATCATTATTGTCTGTATAGTTATCGTCCATGTATGTATTTTTGTCGTAGTCTTGATTTAATGTTGAAATATAGAATGATGCAAAGATACAAAAAAAAATTGATAAATGTCTTATTTATCCTTAAAGTAGAATCAATTTAATAATTAAATAGACCTTTTTTTATTATAAATATTGTATCTTTGCACAAAAATTTGAACACTTAGTAATTATGGCACAAGAAGATGTATTCAAGAAGATTGTAAGTCATTGTAAAGAATATGGCTTCGTCTTCCCAAGCAGTGAAATTTATGACGGACTCGCAGCAGTTTATGACTATGGTCAGAATGGTGTTGAGCTTAAGAACAATATTAAGGAATACTGGTGGAAGAGCATGGTATTGCTTCACAGCAATATCGTAGGTATCGATGCCAGCATTTTCATGCATCCTACCGTTTGGAAAGCAAGCGGTCACGTAGATGCATTCAACGACCCATTGATTGACAACCGCGATTCAAAAAAGCGTTATCGTGCCGATAACCTTATCGAGGACCAGATAGGCAAATACGAAGAAAAAATTGAAAAGGAAGTAGCTAAAGCTAAGAAGCGTTTCGGCGACTCTTTTGACGAGGCTAAATTCCGTGAAACAAATCCTCGCGTACTTGAAAACTTGACTAAGCGCAATGAGCTACATACAAGATATGCAGAGGCTATGCAGGGTCCAGACCTTGAAGCTTTAAAGCAGATTATACTTGATGAGGAAATTGTAGACCCTATCAGCGGAACTAAAAACTGGACTGATGTTCGTCAGTTCAACTTGATGTTCTCTACAGAAATAGGTTCACTTAGTGATCAGGCAAACAAGATTTATCTTCGTCCTGAAACAGCACAAGGTATATTTGTTAACTATCTTAACGTACAGAAGACAGGTCGTATGAAACTGCCTTTCGGTATCGCACAGATTGGTAAGGCTTTCCGTAATGAGATTGTAGCTCGTCAGTTTGTTTTCCGTATGCGTGAATTCGAGCAGATGGAAATGCAATTCTTCTGCCAGCCAGGAACAGAAATGAAATGGTTTGAATATTGGAAGAAACATCGTCTTGCATGGCACGAGGCTCTTGGTATGGGTGATAACAATTATCGTTTCCACGATCATGAGAAACTTGCTCACTACGCAAACGCAGCTACTGATATTGAATTCAAGATGCCTTTCGGTTTCAAGGAAGTTGAGGGTATTCACTCTCGTACAAACTTTGACTTGAGCCAACACGAAAAATACAGTGGCCGACAGATTAAATATTTCGATCCAGAGAAGAACGAAAGCTATACTCCGTATGATGTTGAAACATCAATTGGTGTTGACCGTATGTTCCTATCTATTCTTTGCAACAGCTATACAGAGGAAGAACTTGAGAATGGTGAAACTCGTATTGTATTGAAGTTGCCAGAGGCACTAGCTCCAGTTAAATGCGCAGTATTCCCACTTGACAAGAAAGACGGTCTGCCAGAGTTGGCTAATAAGATTGTTGACGATCTCAAGTTCCACTTCAATACTCACTATGGTGACCCAAAGGATTCTATCGGAAAGCGTTATCGTCGTCAGGATGCAGTTGGTACTCCTTTCTGTGTTACTGTTGACCACGAAACACCAAATGACCACAAGGTTACTTTGCGTTATCGTGACACTATGAAGCAGGAACGTGTGGATATTGACGAGTTACGTTCAATCATGGAAGATCGTGTTAGCATCACAAGCCTTCTTAAAAAACTTAATATAGACTAATGAAAAAATATCATATATTATATATCATGCTGCTAATGATGACATTCATAGGATTGTCATCATGCAGCGAAAACAGTAACACTGTAGAAGAATATCCTAACTGGAAGGCTACAAACGAAAGCGAGTTTAACAGCGTTTATGCTGAAGCTGTGAAGTATATAGCATCTGGAAATGATTCATGGAAGGTCATAAAGAAATGGTCTTATCAGGATAGTATTCATAATAATCCTGAAGATTATATTGTGGCTCAAGTGATTACTAAGGGGAACGGCACTACTAGTCCTATTTACACAGACTCTGTACGCGTACATTATGAAGGTCGTCTGCTACCTTCTACAAGTTATCCTGAGGGATACATATTCGACAAGAGCTGGAGTACAGATGAGTATGATGCATCAACAAACATACCTGTTAAGTTTGCAGTCGGCAGTGTAGTTGATGGTTTTTCTACTGCATTACAGAATATGCACATAGGTGACAGATGGAAAGTTTACATTCCATATCAGTTGGGCTATGGTTCAAGCGGCAGTACAGGTATCCCTGCTTATTCTACCCTTATATTTGACATTACACTAGTGAGCTATTATCATGTCAATGTTAATGTCCCTGTCTTCAACGCGAAGTCTACAGACAATACCTGGATAGAAAAATAAGATTCTTTTTTGATATATAATATATAATAGGCTATATAGCGGTGGTTTACGATAAGTAGACCACCGCTTTTTTTATAATATCAAATATGAATGTAGAATTAGACCAAACACGATGCATTTAACATTGTGTGCGGACACACAACTTGATACATATCAAGAATAAACACTTTTTGAAAACAAAAGAACATAAAAGCATTATAGAACAATATATAGTTGCTATCTTTGCAATGTCAAAAGACAAAGGTAATTTGATTAAGGATAACGTTAGGTATTTAGTTAAGGTAAAGAGTATTCAGGAAAATGGTATTAGTTAACGCCAATGTTAACACAAGGCGATTGATCACAATTAGTGTAAGTTTTCTTTGAGAGGTATAGAAAGGTTGTTTCAGATACGGATAACAAATTTAGAGAGCAAAGAGATTAGTATCAGAATAAATTTGAGAGTAACGATTCCAAAGACATGGGATCGTTTTTTTTGTGCATTTCTGTAATAGTGGTAGTTTAAAAACAAGCTATTATTTTGAAATTCAATGTATTTACAGTAATTTTGCAGTTTCAATAGATATTTATGTTTAGCAACAAAAAAAGCGACGCTTTATTAGCAAAGATCAGGAATGGAAATCCTATGACTGGACGAGAGAAACTCAATCTTATCATTGGATTGAGTATACCTTCTATGTTGGCTCAGATAACATCAGTCATGATGTTTTTCATCGATGCAGCTATGGTTGGTCATCTTGGTGCAGAAGCTTCGGCAAGCATTGGTATTATTGAGAGTACAACATGGCTTATGGGCAGCATGCTTGGAGCCTTATCAATCGGTTTCTCTGTTCAGGTGGCGCATTTCATTGGTGCCAACGACTTCTTCAAAGCTCGTCAAGTGCTTCGTCATGCATTGATATGTGGATTAATATTCAGCTTATTGATGATGAGTATTGGTATATCAATACATAGCCGTTTACCATATTGGCTAGGTGGTGGTTCTGACATTGCCGGAAATTCATCAGCCTACTTCCTCATATATTCTTTTGCTTTGCCATTTGTACTTCTATACTTCATGTCATCAGCAATGTTGAAATCATCAGGCAACATGAAGATTCCAAGTATACTTTCAGTCGTAATGTGCTTACTTGACGTGGTATTCAACTACATATTCATCTATATTCTTAAATTAGGTGTTGCCGGAGCCGCATTGGGAACATTAATGGCTTACGTTGTGACCGTTCTCCCTATGGTATGGCAAGCAACATGCAAAAGCAAGATCTTAGCACTTCATTTAGATAAGGTGAAATTTTATTGGAATTGGGGCTACGTGCGCAATGCAGCAAAAATAAGCGGACCTATTGCTTTACAGGCCATGCTAATGAGTGGTGCTCAAGTTATAAGTACCATGATAGTTGCACCATTGGGCAACATCGCTATTGCAGCCAACTCTTTCGCCATAACGGTAGAAAGTCTATGCTACATGCCTGGATATGGTATTGGTGATGCCGCAAGTACCTTAGTTGGGCAAACTTTTGGTGCCGGACGAAAAGATCTTTGCAAGAGTTTTGCCCACATGACAGTTGGACTCGGAATGACGGTAATGGCATTCATGGGAATTATCATGTATATATTCGCCCCAGAGATGATGTCAATTCTATCAAGTGTAAGTTCTATCCAAAATCTTGGTGTACAATGTCTTCGTATTGAGGCGTTTGCAGAACCATTCTTTGCGGCAAGCATTGTAACCTACAGTGTCTGCGTTGGCGCAGGAGATACCATTAAACCTGTACTCATAAATTTATGTACAATGTGGTGCATACGCCTAACAATGGCATACGCATTGGCTTCAAGATATGGACTAAAAGGTGTATGGTTTGCGATGGCTACGGAGCTAACCGCACGCGGAATATTATTCCTGATACGCCTCATGCGTGGAAAATGGTTAAACAGACCAGCTATTAAGCATGTATAAATCAAAAAACAGGGATTTGAATCAACATTCAAATCCCTGTTTTCTTTATATGAAATGCAAGCAGATATTACTGCTTATTTTCAATAGCCTGCATAATAAGTCCTTCAAGTTCGTCACAAAGTTCAGGATTATCTCTTAATAATGTTTTTGTTGCGTCACGTCCCTGAGCTAATTTAGAACCGTTGTAACTGAACCAGCTACCACTCTTCTGAACAACGCCATACTCAACACCAAGATCTACAATTTCACCAACCTTACTGATACCTTCACCGAAGGTGATTTCAAATTCAGTCTTACGGAAAGGAGGAGCAACCTTATTCTTTACAACCTTGACACGCACTTGATTACCAACAATTTGGTCACCATCTTTGATGCTTGTCACGCGACGGATGTCAAGACGAACACTGCTATAGAACTTCAAAGCGTTACCACCTGTAGTAGTTTCAGGATTTCCAAACATCACACCGATCTTCTCACGTAACTGGTTGATGAAGATACAGCAAGTGTTTGTTTTGCTGATAGTAGAAGTGAGTTTACGCAAAGCCTGACTCATGAGTCGAGCCTGAAGACCAACAACATTGTCACCCATATCACCCTCGATTTCTTTCTTAGGAGTAAGAGCAGCAACAGAGTCGACAACAAGAATATCAATAGCGCTTGAACGAATAAGTTCATCAGCAATCTGCAATGCCTGCTCTCCGTTGTCTGGTTGGCTAACCCATAGATTATCTACATCCACGCCTAACTTCTGTGCATAGAATCGGTCAAAGGCATGTTCTGCATCAATAAACGCAGCAATGCCGCCCAACTTCTGTGCCTCTGCAATAGCATGAATAGCAAGAGTTGTCTTACCAGAAGATTCAGGACCGTAGATTTCGATTACACGTCCACGAGGATAACCGCCAACGCCAAGAGCAGAGTTAAGTCCGATACTACCAGTTGGGATAACCTCTACGTTTTCGACTTTCTCGTCTCCCATTCTCATGATAGAACCTTTGCCGAAATCTTTTTCTATTTTAGACATAGCTGCCTGCAAAGCTTTCAACTTGTCGCTTTGTGATGCAGCCTGATCTGTTTCTTTTGCCATAATAATATAGTATTGAAGTCTACCTTGACTTTATATCAGGTAGACTATTGTGTTTAAATTTGATTATAATTCCAAATCACCGTCAAACTCCTCGTGCCAAGGAAGTCCCTGCTTATTTAGCTGTTCCATAAATGGATCTGGATCGAAGTCTTCAACATTCCAAACACCGGCTTTCTTCCATATTCCCTTTACAAACATCATTGCACCAATCATAGCAGGCACACCTGTTGTGTAGCTGACGCCCTGCATACCAGTTTCCTTATATGCTTCGTGATGCTTACAATTGTTGTAAACATAATATGTATGTTCTTTTCCGTCCTTGATACCACGTATACGGCAACCAATACTTGTCTCGCCCTCATAGTTCTCACCAAGTTCCTGTGGATTAGGCAATACAGCTTTAAGGAACTGCAATGGAACAATCTTCACACGAGTAGTCTTTCCTGAACCATCAGCTAGAGGTGCTTCATATTCAACTTCGTCTATGCGTGACATTCCGATATTCTGAATGACATCAAGATAGTTAAGATATTGCTGACCGAAAGTCATCCAGAAACGAGCCTGCTTAATAGTTGGATAGTTCTTAACCAAACTTTCCAATTCCTCATGATGCATCAGATAACTGTCACGTGGACCAATGTTAGGATATGTCAGGTCTTTATGAACAGCCAAAGGATCTGTTTCTATCCATTGTCCGTCCTTATAATACAAACCCTTCTGAGTAATTTCACGTATGTTTATCTCTGGATTAAAGTTTGTAGCAAAAGCCTTGTGATGGTTTCCAGCATTGCAGTCAACTATGTCAAGATATTGAATTTCATCGAAGTGATGCTTTGCCGCATAAGCAGTATAAATACCGCTAACTCCAGGATCAAAACCACATCCAAGAATAGCTGTGAGACCAGCCTTCTCAAATTTATCCTTATAAGCCCATTGCCAACTATATTCAAAGTGAGCCTCATCTTTTGGTTCATAATTGGCTGTGTCAAGATAGTTGCACCCGCAAGCCAAACATGCGTCCATAATAGTAAGGTCCTGATATGGCAAAGCTAGATTAATTACGAGTTCGGGTTTGAAACTATTGAAGAGGGTCTTCAACTGTTCAACATCGTCTGCATCCACCTGAGCAGTCTTTATATCCATATTAAGACCTGCATTGTGAATAGACTCAACCAGTTTGTCGCATTTCGCCTTACGACGAGAAGCAATCATAAACTCAGAAAACACATCAGTATTCTGGGCAATTTTAAAAGCCGCTACTGTAGCTACGCCACCGGCTCCAATCATTAAAACTCTACTCATATTTATATCTTTTGTTTTTATTCTACTTATTTGCCATTAATTTCATCCGAACGAATACCAAGAGCATTCATCAGTGAATATCCCAATATCTCCTGACGGAAATTACCACCCTCTAGAGGTTGCATGGCAAACATTGTTATTCGTTTGTTGTCATCATCTGTATTGCGCAACAAACTTCTTATCTGCGAATACGCACCACTCTTTTCGCTGTCAGGGACAATCATAACGCGTTTCACTTCATCATGCTGCAATATGGTCTTGAGTACATTCTCAATATATTCATCTTTGCTCACCATATCGCCAACTTCAACTGAAGTAATAGCAAACTCACCAAGTTTATCGTCAGTGAAAGCTTTTGAATTTAAATCCTTATCATAATCAGATGGAGTAAAATTGTCCATACATGTATTTTTTTTATCATGTACAAGCACAATCTGAGTATTATTCTTACCCTCGCGCACACCTCCGTCAAGAGCAATACATACAGCCCATTGGCTAAGGTCTGCTTTAGGAATGGCACGTCCAATCATACGCTCGAAGTTTACGATAAGGTTGAAAGCTACAGAATCCACATAATCTGCATCAGCAATGATTATGTTTTCGCTCATCTTAACATTGTCAGTATTTGGAGTATTCATGCTACAAAGATAATAGAAACGAACGTAATTGCAAAGAAAAAAATGCTTTTAATTTCGCATTTCCACTCATTTGAAGTATCTTTATAAATTAGTTATGCAGCAACTCTACAAGAAAAATAAATATAATTAATTTTGTATTGTCTTCTATTTACATTATCTTTGTTCATGAATTGAAAAACAAATTACTTATAACTACAAATTTAAATATTACAAAATATGAGTTCTTTAACAATCGCAATTGTTGTAGTATTCGTTGTGGGCTATCTATTTATTGCTCTTGAGAGTATTACAAAAGTAAACAAGGCAGCCGTAGCACTGCTTATGTTTGTGGCATGTTGGGCATTATTTATGGTCGACCCGGGGCATTACATCTCGGGGTTTGTTGGTAACGACCTGATTAATGAGGCATGCAACGCCATTGAAAGACACTTGGGAAGCACTAGCACCACGTTGTTTTTCCTGATGGGCGCAATGACTATAGTTGAAATTGTCGACCAGAACGGTGGATTCAACTGGGTACAAAGTAGAATGTTCACAAAGAGCAAACGAGGGCTGTTGTGGAAAATAGCTTTCATGACATTCTTTCTCTCCGCAATCCTTGACAACCTCACGACAAGTATCGTTATGATTATGATATTGCGCAAATTGGTTCACGAACATAAGGACCGCATTATTTACGCATCACTTGTTATTATAGCCGCAAATGCAGG
>JAGPJJ010000035.1 GCA_018054505.1 Prevotella sp. | reverse complement strand
TTGATAACAGCAATCTCTCCTTCAGGACGTTTACTATCATGAACACAATGATAACCATTAGCTTCAAACTGTTTCATAAGAAGTTCGCTATCAACGAGATTCTTAGAACAGCCCATGGTAATTATATCTATCTGATTTTTCTTCATATGAATATTTCAATTGGCTTAGGCAAACAAAGAGTCAACAAATTCCTTGCGATTAAACAACTGCAAATCTTCCATTTGTTCTCCGAGTCCGATATACTTAACAGGAACTTTCAGCTGATCGCTGATACCGATAACTACACCACCCTTTGCCGTACCATCAAGTTTGGTAATTGCAAGACTTGAAATATTAGTAACAGCCGAAAATTGCTTTGCCTGTTCAAAAGCATTCTGTCCGGTGCTACCATCCAAAACGAGCATAACTTCATCAGGAGCTTCTGGAAGAACTTTCTTCATCACATCCTTAATTTTCTTCAACTCGTTCATTAATCCTAATTTGTTATGCAGACGTCCTGCTGTATCTATAATAACAACATCTGCGCCATTAGCTTTTGCACTTTGAAGGGTATCAAAAGCAACGCTGGCTGGGTCAGAACCCATCTGTTGCTTGATTACAGGAACGCCAACACGCTCACCCCATATAGAAATCTGTTCTACAGCAGCAGCACGGAATGTATCAGCTGCTCCAATATAAACTTTCTTGCCTGCATTTTTAAACTGATAAGCCAATTTACCTATCGTCGTAGTCTTACCAACTCCGTTTACGCCTACAACAAGTATTACGTAAGGTTTATGATCAGCTGGCAAATCCCAACTATCATTATCATCTGTATTGTTTTCTGCCAACAAATCGGCAATCTCCTCACGCAATATTTCATTGAGTTCAGAGGTTGAAACATATTTATCACGAGCAACTCGTTCTTCTATTCGTTCAATGATTTTTAATGTTGTATCAACACCAACATCACTAGTGATTAGTACTTCTTCCAAATTGTCAAGTACTTCATCATCAACTTTAGATTTACCGGCTACAGCACGAGTCAGCTTACTAAAAACACTCTCTTTAGTTTTTTCGAGTCCCTTATCAAGAGTCTCTTTTTTCTTTTTATTAAACAGTCCGAAAATTCCCATAATTACGTAATTCTTTTGCAAAGATAGTGCAAACGAGTGGAAAAGCAAAGGAAAATCAATTTTTTCTTTGTTTTACTGAATGCAGTCAATTTTATACAAAGATAGTACAAACAAATCGAAAAACAAACTAAATGTAGTTATTCTTTCCGTTTATGAATGAAGTTAAGCACCGTAGAAATTGCTTATTTTAAAAATAACGGCTTTTCAATCAGATGAACCACATATTAGATTCCACAATCAGACGGTTTTCGTTTTAAAACTAAAAAAAATGAAAATTATAGGCTTAATTTGCGAAAATGGTTACCTTTGCAGAAATTTAGATAAAGTAGATATTAGTATAAATGCAAAATCAATTTTCACGTACTCAACTATTGTTGGGAAAAGAAGCGATAAATACACTTTCAGAATCACGTGTAGCCGTATTTGGAATAGGTGGTGTTGGAGGATACACAGTAGAAGTTTTAGCACGTAGTGGCGTCGGACAGTTGGATGTTTTTGACGATGACAGAGTGTGCTTAACAAATGTAAACCGACAAATATACGCCCTACTCTCTACTGTTGGCAAATACAAAGTTGATATCGCAGAAGAACGCATTCATGAAATTAACAAGAAATGCATCGTAAACAAGTATCAAATGTTTTATCTACCACAAAACGCAGACACTATTGATTTGAGCCAATTTGATTATGTTGTTGACTGCATTGACACTGTAAGCGCTAAACTCGAGCTTATAAGGCGTTGTCATGAATTAAAAGTACCAATAATATCATGTATGGGTGCAGCAAACAAACTTGATGCAACAGCTTTTAAAATTGCAGATATCAACAAAACCAAAATGGATCCACTTGCAAAAGTTATCAGAAAGAAACTCAAAAAGCTGAATATTCCTAAACTGAAAGTGGTTTACAGCGAAGAACCGCCTTTAACACCGATTGATGATCAAGATATCAGTTGCAGATTTCATTGCATATGCCCAAACAAAGATATGAGAAAATGCACTGAAAGAAGAACTATTCCTGCAAGTAACGCTTGGGTTCCAGCTGCAGCAGGTTTGATTATCGGCGGAGAAGTTGTAAAAGACATGGTTAACAGGGCTGGAACGATGCGCCTGCATTGTGAAGATAAATAAATTATAATGAAATTACATATATTCAATCCTGGACACGACATTGCTTTAGCTGCCAATGATGAAAAAATGACAGCACCACATGCTGTAAGGCAGATGCAAATGGATTTAGGATTTATTCCTGCTTTATGGGCAGATAATTCAGATTATATACTTGTTGACGATACAAATAACACCATACCAAATAATGGGTATAAGCGTTATCTTCATAATCATAAGTACATTGATTGGAATGATTTGCAGAATATCAATAAAGAAAAACTTGAAGTATCTCCTTGGGGATGGGATAAGACTATAAGATACAAGCTAAGTGTTGCCTCTGAAGGAATGCTGGATAGCTGCATGCCAGACACAATACAACTTGATAAAATAAGAGAAATCAGCGGAAGAAATTGGGCTTCACAAAACTTATTATCAAAATTACTTGACTGCGACAGCACATGCATAGGCAAATCTACAGCTTTGGATGATTATGAAAAGCTCATGGATGTATTAGATAAATCAGACAACGGACTTGCTTATCAATACGTATTAAAAGCTCCTTGGAGTAGTAGCGGTCGTGGATTAAGATACGTAGACCTTCAAAACGAAGGAATAAACGAGCACCTTCAAGGATGGATAAAAAATGTAATAAGGAAACAGGGACAAGTCATGATAGAACCTTATTACAACAAGATACGCGATTTTGGAATGGAATTCACTGCCCACAAGAATGGGGAAATAGAATATCTAGGACTATCAGTATTCAGTACATCAAATGGTGCATATATGGGTAATATTTTAGCTCCCGAAGACGAAAAAGAAGAACTGCTGTCAAGATATATTAATCCAGAAATTCTTGTTGAAATAAGAAAAACGATTGCATTAATTATGAATGGCAAACTGAAAGAGATCTATTCAGGTCCGTTTGGCATCGACATGATGATTGTGAATGGAGGCAAGATACATCCATGCGTTGAGCTAAACCTTCGAAGAACAATGGGGCATGTAGCATTAGATCTTACACGAAAAATGACCGAAAAAAATGTAATGCGAATGGAATTCAACGCTGGGCATTATTCGCTAAAGATAAAAAAATAAAAATACTCAAGCAAGAACCCTATTCGTGATGATAGGGTTCTCCTTTTATAATCGTACACGCACGATAAATCTGTTCTGTAAAAATTACACGCACCATCTGGTGACTAAATGTCATTTTTGAAAGTGATATTTTTTCATTTGCACGTTGATATACAGCTTGCGAAAACCCATAAGGGCCACCAACCACAAAAACAAGCCTACGGGCTGTGTTTTGTTTTTTCTGTAACCAGCCTGCAAACTCAACAGATCGAAAATGATCTCCATGCTCATCAAGAATCACAACCGTATCAGAAGTAGTAATCGATTTTAAAATCATTTCGCCTTCACGCTCTTTCTGCTGTTGTTCAGTAAGGCTTTTCGTGTTTTTTAATTCAGGAATAACATTAATCTCAAACGGCATATAATGCGAAATACGCTCACTGTAATCATTAATATTAGCAATAAAATGCTTGTTGACAGTTTTTCCTATCAATATCAGTGTCGTCTTCATTTCTTTTTAGGATTTTTTGGAAACCACCCCTTCTCTACCCTTTTCTTCTGTTCAAACAGTTCGCCAATGCTCCACAAAAGCGTAGCACCAAGTACACCGAATATTGATGACAAGATGATGTTATCAACACAAAGCGACGCTATAATAGACAAAATGCCAAAAACAAGAAACAACCACCAAGGGCGAGTTCCAAAATAGTATTCTGTCTTGATTACAATAGGATGAAATATTCCTATTATAAAGAAAGTTATCAAAGCTATAATAATACCTGTAAAATACATAATTTGATTTATTAATTGTTGTACGGGTGCAAAGTTACAATAAATAAAATAAAAAATTAGATAAGCTGTACCGGAACACTAAAAATAAATAAATTTATTTTGTATTGTCTTCGAATTGCAGTATCTTTGCATATAGATATAAACAACTTATATATAACTTATGGCAAATAACGCACAACTAATTTCACAATGTGAGTCAAAGGCTAAACAATGGTTAACACCATCCTTTGATGAGGAAACACGCAAGGAAGTTGAATCAAAACTTGCTGCTGAAGACAAAACAGAACTTATTGAAAGTTTCTACAAAGATTTGGAATTCGGAACAGGTGGTCTACGTGGTATCATGGGGGCTGGTTCTAACCGCATGAACATTTATACCGTAGGTATGGCAACACAGGGTTTTGCCAACTATCTTAAGAAGAATTTCAAAGGCAAGAACGACATTGCTGTTGTTGTATGCCACGACTGCCGTAACAACAGCCGCAAGTTTGCAGAAACTGTTGCCGACATATTCTCAGCAAATGACATAAAAGTATATCTTTTTGATGATATGCGTCCTACACCTGAGTGTTCTTTTGCAATACGTCATCTTGGATGTCAAGCTGGTGTGAATATTACTGCAAGCCATAATCCTAAGGAATACAATGGTTACAAGGCATATTGGGAAGATGGTGCTCAGGTTTTAGCCCCACACGATACAGGCATTATTGACGAGGTTAACAATGTTAAAGTTGAAGATGTAAAATTCGCTGGCAACAAGCAACTTATCGAAATTATCGGTGAGGATATTGATAAGGTTTATCTTGACGAGATTCATACACTCAGTATCGACCCTGAAGTAATTAAGAAGCAACACGACTTGAAGATCGTTTACACTCCTCTTCATGGTACAGGTATGATGTCTATTCCACGTTCTTTAAAACTTTGGGGATTTGACAACGTACATTGCGTAAAAGAGCAGATGGTTAAAGACGGTAATTTCCCAACTGTTGTAAGCCCTAACCCAGAAAATGGCGAAGCTCTAACTCTTGCACTTCGTGATGCAAAGGAATTGGATGCCGATATCGTTATGGCTAGTGATCCTGATGCAGACCGTGTAGGTATGGCTTGCAAAAACGATAAGGGAGAATGGGTACTTATCAATGGTAACCAAACATGTCTTTTATTCCTTTATTATATTATAACAAACCGTAAAGCTAAAGGTTTACTAAAGCCTACAGACTTTATTGTAAAGACAATCGTAACAACAGAAGTTATTAAGAAAGTAGCTGACAAGGCTAGCATTGAGATGCGTGACTGCTACACCGGCTTTAAGTGGATTGCTCGTGAAATTCGCATTTCAGAAGGCAAACAGAAATACATCGGTGGCGGTGAAGAAAGTTATGGTTTCCTTGCTCAAGACTTTGTTCGTGATAAGGATGCAGTATCTGCAATGAGTTTGCTAGCTGAGATTTGCGCATGGGCTAAAAATCAAGGCAAGACTCTTTACGATATATTAATGGATATCTATTTGGAATACGGTTTCTCTAAAGAGTTTACTGTTAATGTTGTACGTCCAGGAAAGACTGGTGCTGATGAAATCAAACAGATGATGACTGACTTCCGCAACAATCCTCCAAAGGAATTGGGTGGAAGCAAAGTTGTTCTTGTTAAGGATTTCCAAAGTTTGGAAGCTACAACAGTTGATGGCAAGAAGACTAAGCTAGATATGCCTGACACAAGCAATGTTCTCCAGTGGTTCTGTGACGATGACACTAAGGTAAGCGTTCGTCCTTCAGGAACTGAGCCAAAGATAAAGTTCTATCTTGAAATCAAGGGAACAATGAAGTCTGCTTCAGAATATGATGCTCTTGATGCAAAGAGTTCAGAAAAGGTTGCAGCAATAAAGAAGAGTTTAAATCTAGATTAATAAGGAAATGGCAAAATTAGTAGTTAATTCGTATGACGAGTTTGCATCTCACCTTGGTGAGCAACTTGGTATATCAGAGTGGTTGTTGGTTGATCAAGACCGCATAAATAAATTCGCTGATGCAACATTAGATCACCAATGGATTCATGTTGATGTAGACCGCGCCAAAGAAGAAAGCCCATACAAGAGCACTATCGCTCATGGATATCTTACATTGTCATTGCTACCATATATGTGGAACCAGATTATGGAGGTTAACAACCTTAAAATGATGGTGAACTACGGTATGGACAAGATGCGCTTTGGAAAACCTGTCATTACAGGAAGTAAAGTAAGACTTGTAACAAAACTTGACGCAATTGAGAACCTAAGAGGTATATGCAAGACTCAGATAGGATTTAAAATTGAGATAGAAGGAGAAAAGAAACCTGCACTAGAAGGTGAGGCAACATTCCTTTACTATTTTGAATAATAAATTCAAAGATTATAAAAAACGGGAAACATTTTAATGCTTCCCGTTTTTTGTTATTTTATAAGACCTATATTCTTGAATTCATTATATAGCGGAGCAGCTATTGCCTTTGCATCTGGATGAGGCTCACCCGTAGTACCGATTGCACGCAAATCAAAGAAGTGTTTCCAATCTCTCAAAAAAGCAGTATGAACAAGTTCCGTGTTTATATCCAAAGGCAGCACGACTCTAGCCTCCTGAGGTTTCTTACCCATTGAAATAAGATTCATGTAAGAGAACTCGGCTGCAAGATTTGCAAACAACCAATTATCAATGGCATTCCATGACGTATTGTCTTCTGTAGCTATTTCTTTGCAAAGTTTCTTGAAAAGTTCCATATCTGTTTGAGAAGGTAGATTGGCAAAATCAGAGTCGTCCTCAACCCATTTTGGAACATTTACTGATATTTCACTTCCAAATTTATCCTTTGTATAATTACAATATCGTGTAGATTGTTCAGCCATTGAATTTGCACGATGACGATTAAATTCACGTGTAATTCCAACCTGAGTAGTAAAATGAACAGTGATACGAATTTCGTGATTAGCAGTAGGATTAGAAATAAATTTCAGATCATCCATCCATTTGTTCTCAACAATTACACGAAGATTTGTTGTTACATAATCATTAGTATCATCAGTAGATGCAATAGAAAAACGGTTGCAATTATACTTGTCAAAAATCAAGCTTTTTGGAGCAGTAAGATATATAGTACCATGCTCAAGCATTGCTGTATGCTGAGATGCAATCATACGATCAACAAAAGGTTTGGCTGATGTATCTGTTGTATTTTTCTCACTTTTATAACACACTCTTCCAGCCTTTTCTATCATTTTATAGGCACCAGCAATTCCGTCTTCTTGTTGCCATATCTCAAAAGAGGGATTCAATATTTTCATAACCTTTATAGTATTATATGTTTTCTATTTGATTTTATACGCTTTTTGATAATAATCCTTTAATGATGCTCGTGGAGTTCCAAGACTAATCATTCTATCTAAATCGGCAATTGCCATGTTTCTTTTCTTGTTCCGAATATAAATATCTGCTCGATTAAGCAAATAGTCTGTATTATTCTTATCCAGAGATATTGCCTTAGAATAATCATCCTCAGCTAGATCATACATTTTACGCTCCACTTCCATGTTAGCACGTGCAGCATAAGCTACAGCACTATCAGAGTATTGACTGATCAAACGATTTATACCGTCATAGGCCTCAGTATAATGCTTATCTTTTTCATTAAGCAAAGCTAATCCCAATTGTGCCTCAAAATTTCCAGGTACAATCGTCAATAGATTCTGATAATCCAATCGTGCAAAATTATATCTTAACAATTGCACATTCACATAAGCTCTATACAATAAAGCGGAAAGATTGCGCGGATGGAATTTTAAGATAAGATCATACTCATCCTTTGCATAATTCCATTCATGTAACTGAACATTCCATGCAGCTTTTTTCAATCTCAAATCAACACTGTCTGGATGAAAGCCCAATTCATTAGTCGCTATGCGTAAACTATCACGCAATGGATTATTTTTGTTCTGTGCAGATATATTACCACAACACAAGAGCAAACAAACTGCTAAAATTATTTTATTCATAAACTTCGTCAATTTGATCATCACCATTACCACTATCCTCTTTAAGACAAGGATCAAAATTAGCAGGCAGTCCAAAAGTTGCCTTGTCGCTATAACCAAGAGTTACATCACGATAAACTTTTCTCATGAAATAAGCCCAAATCGGCAGAGCCATCGTTGCTCCTTGACCCATAGACATATTATCAAAGTGAATATCACGGTCTTCACCACCAACCCAAACACCAGATACAAGTTGTGGAGTAAATCCCATAAACCAAGCATCACTGTTTTTATTCGTAGTACCAGTCTTTCCTCCAATTTCTCCCTCAAGATGATATTTATAACGAATGCGTCCACCAGTACCACCATCGATTACACCTTGAAGGAGCACGAGCATCTTATTAGCACTTTCTGCACTAATAACTTCATTCATACGAGGTTGGAATGTAGAAATCACATTTCCTTCATTATCCTCTATCTTAGTTACAAACATAGGAGAAGTTCTTATACCATGATTTGCAAATGTTGTATATGCACTAACCATTTCCTCTACACTGACATCACAAGGGCCTAAGCACAACGACATAGAAGGATGTATATCAGGGTTGTTAATACCAAATTCATGAAGCGTTGACACAAATTGACTTGGATTCAACTTACTCATAAGATAAGCAGAAATCCAGTTATTACTTTGTGCAAGTCCCCATTTCAAAGTAACCATCTGTCCATATCGTGCATGCGAAGCATTACGCGGTGTCCATGGCTGACCAGCAACAATATAGGTCTGCTGCCTGTTAGGTGCCTTATCACAAGGAGAGAAACCATTTTCCATCGCTAACGCATAAAGGAATGGTTTAATTGTAGAACCAACCTGACGTCTACCACCGGTAACCATGTCATACATAAAATGATTATAATCGAGTCCACCAACATAAGCCTTTACAGCGCCTGTCTTTGGTTCCATACTCATAAAACCAGCACGAAGGAAACTCTTATAATATTTTATCGAATCCATAGGAGTCATTACGGTATCAATATCTCCATGATAAGTAAATATGGTCATATCAACAGGTCTGTTGAAAACCTTTCTTATTTCAGAATCACTCATACCATTAGCTCGCATACTGCGATAACGTTCACTTTGACGAACATTTCTCGTTAGAATAGAACGAAGCTGATCGAAAGTCAGATCTTCTGTAAATGGGGCATTACGCTTAGTTTTGTTTTCTTTGTTGAAAGCTGGTTGCAAGAATTTAGCAACATGGCCATATACAGCTTCTTCCGCATAACGCTGCATTCTGCTATCAATGGTGGTATAAACCTTCAAACCATCAGTATATATATTATATGGTTTACCGTCTTTTCTGAAATTCTTATTGCACCAACCATATAATGGATCAGAAACCCATGTAATCGAATCAATAGTGTATTGAGCCCTCTTCCAAGAAGGATAATTAGCAATATCCGGTTTTGTAGCCATCATATACTGACGAAGGAACTCTCTGAAATAAGTAGCCTCTCCATCTTTATGATCAGTACGGTGGAAATCTAATGTCAATGGAGTATCACAATACTCTTCATATTCTGAATGAGTAAGATATCCAGCCTTTTCCATCTGTCCCAAAACAACATTTCGGCGTTCCTTTGCTCTTTCTGGATAACGTACAGGGTTGAACAAAGACGGATTCTTACAAAGACCAATTAACATTGCTGACTCAACAACATTAAGATTTTTAGCTTCCTTATTAAAATAAGTATTAGCTGCAGTCTTGATACCCACAGCATTATGCAAGAAATCGAAATAGTTAAGATACAAAGCAATGATTTCTTCCTTTGTATAGTTACGCTCAAGCTTCACAGCAATAACCCATTCAATAGGTTTTTGGAATACACGTTCTAATGAATTATGCGCTTGCTCTGAATAAAGCTGCTTTGCTAACTGCTGCGTTATGGTAGAACCACCACCGGCAGAAGCTTGGCCAAACAAACCTCTTTTAATTATAGCTCTTCCAAGTGCAAAGAAATCGATACCACTATGATCATAAAAGCGTGAATCTTCTGTTGCTACTAGTGCATCAACAAGATGTTTTGATATCTTGCTATAAGGGATAACGATACGGTTTTCCTTATTGAAATTATATGTTCCCATAACCTTACCATCACAAGAATACACTTGAGTAGCAAAGCGGTTGATTGGATTCTGAAGATCTTCAACAGGAGGCATGTAGCCAATCCAGCCATTCCATATAGCTGTAAAACCAAATACTGTTCCGACAATCAAGAATATCAGCATCCCCCAAAGGAAATGAATGAATGACTTTCTCATTTTGTTTAATTTTCAGCAAAAATACAACTTTTCTCGCAATTATAGCACATAAATGAGAATTTATGATTAACTTTGAACACGAATTCGGATCAATCAATCAAATTATAGATGGAAAAGCATAATTTTGTAACGATTGCCGATTTGAATAAAGATGAAATAATGTATCTTATTCAAATGGCGCAAGAGTTCGAAAAACATCCAAACAGGGATTTGCTGAAGGGAAAAGTTGTTGCCACACTTTTCTACGAACCTTCAACTCGAACACGACTTAGTTTTGAAACAGCTGCCAATAGGCTTGGAGCACGAGTGATTGGCTTTAGTGACGCAAAAGCATCGAGTGTCTCCAAAGGTGAGACTTTAAAAGACACCATTCTTATGGTAAGTAATTATGCAGACGTTATAGCAATGCGGCATTACATTGAAGGCGCAGCGCAATATGCTTCAGAAATTGCCCCAGTACCAATTATCAACGCAGGAGACGGTGC
This sequence comes from Prevotella sp., assembly GCA_018054505.1. Classification (GTDB taxonomy): domain Bacteria; phylum Bacteroidota; class Bacteroidia; order Bacteroidales; family Bacteroidaceae; genus Prevotella. The sequence continues at coordinate 3,413 of JAGPJJ010000035.1, read as the reverse complement.
CCACATGCATCCCTCGCAATGCTTACTCGACCTCTACTCTATCTACAAAACACAAGGAACACTAGAAAATCTAAATATTTATCTTGTTGGCGACTTAAAATATGGTCGCACAGTACACTCACTCATCATGGCTATGCGCCATTTCAACCCTACTTTTCATTTTATTGCTCCAAAGGAACTTGCTATGCCGCAGGAATACAAATTGTATTGCAATCAATATGGCATTAAATTCCAAGAACATACTGCATTCAACGAAAAAGTTATTTCAGACGCAGACATATTGTATATGACACGTGTACAAAAAGAAAGATTTTCTGACCTTATGGAATATGAGCATGTTAAAAACGTTTATATACTGCAAAATGATATGCTTAGTTTGGCTAAGGAAAACATGAAGATTCTGCACCCACTTCCAAGAATAAATGAAATAGCATACGATGTAGATGATAATCCACACGCATATTATATTCAACAAGCTCAAAACGGATTGTATGCACGTGAAGCAATTTTCAGCTATTGTTTGGGAATTACACTCGAAGATATCAAAAACGACAAAACCATTATAAATTCGAAATATTAATTATGGGAAAAAAAGAAATGCTTGTTTCGGCAATTGAAAATGGAACAGTGATAGATCATATTCCCGCCGAAAAGACTTATGAAGTAGTTGACCTTCTTGGTTTAAGAGAGTTAGACACTCCGATTACAATTGGTTATAACCTTCCGTCTAAAAAAATAGGTCGAAAAGGTATAATTAAGGTTACTGATAAATTTTTCAGTAATGAGGAAATAAGTAGACTTAGCGTTGTCGCTCCTAAAATAGTTTTGAATATTATCAAAGATTATGAAGTTGTTCTGAAAAAAACAGTAGAAACACCAGACGAACTTCATGGTATTGTGAAATGTAATAATCCAAAATGTATTACTAACAACGAACCTATGCAGACTTACTTTAGTGTAGTTGACAAAGAGCATGGATTGTTGAAATGTCATTACTGTGACAAGGAACAAGATATCGTAAATGTAAAACTTTGCTAGTAAAAACTTTGCAATTAAAATAAAAATAGCTAATTTTGCACGGTATTATTAAGATAAAAAGATTATTAATTACAAAATAACATTTTAACACGATGGAAAGAGATCTGGAGATTTTCAACCTTATTGAGAAAGAACATCAGCGTCAGCTGAAAGGAATGGAACTTATTGCGTCTGAAAACTTTGTCAGCGACGAAGTTATGGCAGCTATGGGCTCATACCTTACAAACAAGTACGCAGAAGGACTACCTGGCAAGCGCTATTATGGTGGTTGTCAAATCGTTGACCAGGTTGAAGATCTGGCACGTGAGCGCGTGAAGAAATTATTTGGAGCAGAGTTTGCTAATGTTCAGCCTCATTCTGGAGCACAGGCCAACGCTGCAGTTTTATTGGCTGTATTAAAACCTGGCGACACATTTATGGGTTTGAACCTTGATCATGGTGGCCACTTATCACATGGTAGCCATGTAAATACTTCAGGTATTCTTTATAATCCTATCGGTTATAATCTTAACAAAGAAACCGGTCGTGTTGATTATGATGAAATGGAGAAATTGGCTATTGAGAACAAACCAAAACTGATTATTGGTGGTGGTTCAGCATATAGCCGTGAATGGGATTATGCACGCATGCGCAAAATTGCAGATGAGGTTGGTGCATTACTAATGATTGACATGGCTCACCCTGCTGGTCTTATTGCTGCTGGCATACTTGAAAACCCTGTTAAATACGCACATATCGTAACAAGTACTACACATAAGACTCTTCGTGGTCCTCGTGGTGGTATCATTCTAATGGGTAAAGATTTTGATAATCCTTGGGGACTTACAAATAAGAAGGGCGAACTAAAGAAGATGAGTATGCTTCTTAATTCAGCTGTTTTCCCTGGAACTCAGGGTGGCCCTCTTGAGCATGTTATCGCTGCTAAAGCTGTAGCATTCGGTGAGAATCTTCAACCTTCTTGGAAAGATTACGCTATACAGGTTAAGAAAAACGCAGCTACTCTTGCTGATGACTTAACTCAGCGTGGTTTCAGCATTGTAAGTGGCGGAACAGACAACCACTCTATGCTTGTTGATCTTCGTTCAAAATATCCAGACCTTACAGGTAAAATTGCAGAGAACGCACTTGTTGCTGCTGATATTACAGCCAATAAGAATATGGTACCATTTGATTCTAGATCTGCTTTCCAGACATCAGGAATCCGTCTTGGTTCTGCAGCCATGACAACTCGTGGTGCTAAAGAAGACATGATGCATCTCATTGCAGAACTTATCGAAGAGGTTCTTAACGATCCTGAAAACGACCAAGTTATAGCAAGAGTTAGAGAAAAGGTTAATGCAACTATGAAGGATTATCCTTTGTTTGCATATTAATCTTTTGCTATAAGATTAAAAATACAAAGATAGATTTCTGTCTTGACAATATGAATTAATTTTCTATTTGTCATAAACAAGACAGAAATCTATCTTTTTCATCGAAAAGACTGACTGACAAAACCCTCTGTCAAAATGAAGAAACTAACTAATCTACAAATTATGGTAAAAAAAGTATTTTGCTGTTTTCTATGTTTATTGATTACTCTACCTGGTATAACAGCAACACAAGTTCAGCACCCATGGCAAGGTAAACGAGTAGCTTATCTTGGCGATTCTATTACAGACCCAAAGAATAAAGCTGCAAAAAAACACTATTGGGCGTATTTGCAAGAAATGCTTGGCATCACGCCTTATGTTTATGCTGTTAGCGGAAGACAATGGAATGATATTCCAAGACAAGCCGAACAACTAAAAAAAGAACACAACAGTGACTTTGATGCAATTGTGATCTTTATAGGAACAAATGACTATAATGCCGGCGTTCCTATTGGCGAATGGTATACTCAAGACAGCACCCAAGTATTAGCAGCCATTCACAAACCCAAAGCAATGGTTACACGCATGAAACGAACAATGGTAATGGATGAAAACACTTACCGCGGACGCATTAACATTGCACTAAGCACACTGAAAAAGATGTTCCCAACAAAACAGATAGTTCTATTGACACCTATCCATAGAGCGATAGCTAACTTTAACGATAAGAATATTCAACCAACTGAGGAATACCAAAATGAATGTGGAGAATATCTTGATAGATATGTAAACTCGGTAAAAGAAGCAGGAAATATCTGGGCAGTACCTGTAATAGATCTAAATTCAACATGTGGACTTTATCCTATACTTGATGAATATTCACAGTATTTCCACAATCAAGATACAGACAGATTACATCCAAACGATGCAGGACACATTAGAATTGCCAAAACACTTTTCTATCAACTGCTATCACTTCCATGTACATTTGAATAGTAAACATGATATTATAAGCATAATTCA
>JAGPJJ010000173.1 GCA_018054505.1 Prevotella sp. | reverse complement strand
AGACCGATGTTATACGGACTATACAACACGTGATATAGTAACCTATAAGAGGGATTATGCTTTGGAGCAGGTCAAGTTTTGTGAGCAGGCATTATCCGAATTTGATAAGGAGGGTAAGAAATGAAACAGACAGTAGAAGAAGCAGCTAAAGAGTGCAGACGTACAACTGCCCAATCAATGGGTGTATATGCCCAATATCACTCAATAGATGAGTGCCCTAATCATGGGATTACATATGATGAAATTGCAGAAGCTGCATTTATAAAGGGTGCCGAATGGCAGGCAAAGCAATCACCGTGGATAAGCGTTAAGGAACAGTTGCCGGAAGAAAATGAGAATATCATTATCATGTGCAAGCATGGCGCAATATTTAATGGCACATACTGTAATGGAGTATGGTTCTGTATGGACGGTTATATCAATGATGTATACAAAGACAGTCCTATTTATAGTTCAATGAGCAGCATACCTCCATTATGGGAACCAGTAGCTTGGATGCCTATCCCTTCTTTCGATGAGATACTCGAAGCCAACAAGGATGTACTGAAACGGATTAATTAATTATGAGAAAGATTGTACAGTTAGACGAATACGATTATAACAAGCTTGCAGACCTTGCCAAGCTCAATGAGAAAGAAATTGAGAAACACGCCATTGACCTATGGAAAGAAAAAGGCGTGGCAGAAATAACAATCAAGATAGACACTGGAAGAGATTATAATGACTACTGTCGTATTGATTGCTCTACATATCTCTTCTATAAAGATAACAGGTTCTACATTCCAGAGAATGTACGGGAGAGATTTAGGAAAATTGTCAAAGAAAATGTAATGTGGGACATTGAAGAACGGTTTGGAGACTTAAAAGGAGCGATAAACAAATTCAATCGGGAAGCTAAATGGATTGGTTATACAAAATTTGTACTTTATATGATTGCTTTGTCCGGTTGGGCTGTAGCTGCTGTGTTGTTTCTTATGCGTTAACAGTATTTAATATGGAAAGATATAGGATTGTAAGAGAAACAAAATATAGCGGCTGTATTCCAATAACTACGTATTTTGTACAAGTCAGAAAAGAAAGCCGTCTTTCGTATGGGTGGACGAACATTAAAGGCTTTGATACCTATAAGAAAGCGAAAGAGTTGTTGGATATTCTATACGGCAATTGACATGAAAACAGACCTCATTTTCTTTATTGCGATATTCGTCATCGCAGTATTATTCATCGGGCATTTCCGGTTGACATTTTCGCCGTTCAGCATATCACTCCCTTATTGGCATAGAGCTTTAGGGGTTGTCCTTATTGTTGTAGGATGTTTGATTTACAACATAGGTGAACATATGTCCGGCTATAAGAAAGGGTTGGATAACGGTATGGAAATAGTCTTGAAACAATTGAAGAAACGGTATGAACGACCAGGTGATTAATAAAGAAAAGATATTGCCAATGGTTACAAAAAAAGGCTATCTTCCCAGACAGCCAATCTTTTTTATTAACCTTAATCTAATACTATGAAAAACACATTGCAAAGGTACGGATTTGTGGAAGTTATGCAAATTATGAGCCTTTGTTCAGCCATCTTATAACATGGTTTAGCAAGCGGATATGTATGTTAACCATTAACGTAATAGATTTATAAAATTAACAAATAGTCAATGAGTAGAAATGAAAATGTCTGGACTGATGCGAAATGTGCAGCCCTTCGAGTTGAGTTCCTTACCAGTCGTGAGGAACTCTTTTTGTATGCAAAAGCCATCTATTCCGCTATGATATGGGGTAGGGAGGTGAACGAGCAAAATCGGATTATTCAGGAAAAGAATAACTCTGTAAAATAAAAAAAAGGAGAACCAAGCGCACGACCACTCAATCCTCCCTCACACGATTATGATGCAAATATACTATTTACTTTTAAAATAATCGTGTTATGGAACTGGATTTTAACAAAATAATTCGTCTTAAAAAGATTCGTATTGAGAAATCAGAACTTTCAGAGGAAGAAAACGCCTTGACCGCCCCAATTTTGAAAGACAAAAGCCTTATCCATGAAATCTACAAGATATTCGTTGAGTTGCTGAATGAGAGAGGATGTCCACCGAATATTGACAGTGTAACCCAGCGGAAGAAGTTCATTTTCATTATCCTGTATCTGTTTTCTCCAAGCTCGCTTGCCGGTGGAAAAATGACAGCAGGGTTACGACCTGAATTAGCAAGGGTTCTTGGTGTTCAATCAGAATGTACCATTTCCGACAACTGTGCGGATGTCGTGTTTTTGTATCAGAACTATGGGGATTTCAGTGGGGATATAGAGTATCTTTACACCGAAATCGTAAATCGGTTAAGAATCAAAGGGCTAATCAATTAATGAGCCGGAGTTTAGTGCTCCGGCTTTTCTGTTCTCAAATGGTCAACAACACTTTGCAACCTATCTGCATCTTTAGGATTGAAAATAAATTCGTCAAAATCTCCATATGCACTTCGATGACCAAATATGTACTTAACAGCATGGATAATTCGTTTGAGTACATTTCTTTCGGGTTTTAAGTGTACGTTGCAATATACTTCCTTTTCATCCTCAAAATATGACATCACAATCTGATGTTCGATGCTGTTGCATTCACAAATAAAGAGTTCTTTTTTATCCATGGTTGTTTATAACATAGTTGCAACTTGCTTTTCTACGGCTGATTTAATAAAAGCGTTTATTGATATTCCAGCCTGTTGGGCGAGAATGGCAATTTTGCTATGTACCTCTGGGGAAATTCGTATGTTCAGGGAACCAGAATAACTTTTACGCGGTGTAATTCCGGCTTCCTTACAATATGCTATATAATCATCCACAGCTCCTTTAAAATCCTCTTTCAATTCAGATACAGTTTCACCTTCATACGAAATCATTGTATCTTTTGGCAAATCAAGGACTTTTCCAAATAGGCAATTATCTTCATCGCTTATCTCAATACTTCCTATGTAACCTTTGTAAGTCAATGTTTTCATATTAATTTATTTTTAGTCAGAAATTCAAATACTTGTTTCATTACATACCCTTTTACGATACTTCCTGGATGTGGCTTATGCGCAGTGTACGAGCTTTCCCCTTTTGCGAAAATGACACGTGACCCACTTGTTTTTCCTTTGTTATCTATCTTATATCCGAAAATGGAGAACAAGCGTACAAGCTCATCCCAATTAAAATCTTTTGGCTGGCTTTTAAAGCGTTCTATCAACTTCTCTTTTGTACCCATAATTTAATGGTTTATGCAAATGTAACTATTTTACAGTTGCAGAACAAGTGATTTACTGTTTTTCTTCAATCTCAGCCACAATTTTCTTTAGCTCCTCTATCGTATCGGCTTTGTAGAAGTTTTCTTTATACTGGATAAGGGCGGTGAGTTCACTATCTTCTCCTTTACAAGTGGAAGAGTTATTTGTTTCGTCTCGGAAGAAGTCAACTATATTGCAATCAATGGCGTCGGCTATCTCTTTCAACTTTTTGTAGGTGGGATTTCCTTGTAAGGTAAGAGTAAGAGTTACTCTATTTACACCCATCTTTTTTGCTACATCCTGAATGGTGTAGCCCTTTTCTTTAATGATGCTTTTTATATCCATTTCAAATGTATATTATAATAAACGGAACAAATATAATATGATAAAATCAATAATGCAATAAAAGTAGCTGTTTATTGCATCAAGAAGATTGATTTATTAATAAATATGTAATTGTATACCCTTACAATTGTGTTTTTGCTAATGTTTATTAAACAGCTACATTTTTATCTTTATTCTATTTGAAGTGTAATTATAAACCCATACATTTGCATCATCAAACAAGAAGTAATAACAATTAAAAGATATACGATTATGGCAGCATCAGTAATTAAACAAAGAACAATAGAGAAGTTCATCATGTCAGAGTTTGTACAAGGCAATTTGAACACAAAAGAACAAGTAAGCTGTATGCTCATTTTGATTCAAAAGAAGCTGGGTATGTCAGTAGAGCAAGCAAG
>JAGPJJ010000172.1 GCA_018054505.1 Prevotella sp. | reverse complement strand
CGTGCTCGATGAAAGAGTCTGGGACACCTAGACGAGTAATCTTTGGGTAGTATCCGTTGTCGCTCATCCATTCTAGGATAGATGAACCGAATCCTCCGCTACGTATTCCGTCTTCAATTGTTATTATGCGTTTGAATTTCTTTCCTATTTCGTGAAGCAAGTTCCCGTCTAGTGGTTTCAGAAAACGCATGTCATAATGTGCAGCACTTAGTGTATTACTTTCTATTTCACTATATTTTTTAATGGCTTTCTCGACGTTATTGCCGATGGGCCCTATACTAAGTATCGCAACATCTTTTCCGTCATGGAGTTTTCTGCCAGTTCCAACTTTTATTTCCTCTAATGGACATTTCCAGTCAGAAAGTACTCCGCGTCCACGTGGATATCTAATCACGAAAGTACCCTTGTTAGGAAGTTGCGCTGTGTACATAAGACGACGCAACTCATGTTCATTCATTGGACTCGCTATAGTGATATTTGGAATTGGGCGCAGTGCTGCCATGTCAAAAACTCCATGATGCGTAGGTCCGTCTTCACCAACTAGTCCAGCACGATCAAGACATAGCACAACAGGCAGATTAAGTATTGAAACATCATGAATGATGTTGTCATATGCTCTTTGACCAAAAGCACTATATATATTGCAGAATGGTTGTAACCCATCTTTTGCCATACCACCAGAGAATGTTACAGAATGTCCTTCAGCGATACCAACATCAAACACGCGATCAGGCATTGCTTTCTGCATGATATTCATCGAACAGCCAGTAGGCATAGCTGGAGTAACACCAACTATATTCGGATTCTTTTCTGCTAATTCTAGGAGAGTATTTCCGAATACATCTTGATATCTTGAAGGTAGATTACTACAGTCAGCAATCATTCGCTCGCCAGTTTCTGGATCAAATTTACCTGGAGCATGCCATATTGTTGCGGCTTTCTCTGCCGGTTCATATCCTTTACCTTTTACAGTGTGAAGATGTAGAAGCTTTGGTCCTTTCATGTCCTTCAATTGTTGAAGAACTCTAACAACCTCTTTTACATTGTGACCATCAAAAGGTCCGAAATATCTTATGTTCATACCTTCAAAGATATTCTGCTGATGACTTAATGCACTTTTCAATGCATTGTTCAGTCTTATAATACCTTTTCTTCGGTCTTCATTAAGATATCCTTTACTATGTAACCATTTGCTAGCTTTAAAACGCAAACGATTGTATGTCTCGTTTGTGTCAAGGTTTAACAAGTATTGTTCCATTCCACCTACGGCACGGTCGATGGACATGTCATTGTCGTTTAGGATTATCAGTAAGTCATTTGGTGTGCTTGAAGCGTTGTTTAGTCCTTCGAATGCTAAACCTCCGCTCATAGCTCCGTCTCCGATAACAGCAACAACATGTCGTTGGTCGTTGTGCTTAGCTGCCACCGCCATACCTAATGCTGCTGAAATAGAATTGCTTGCGTGTCCGCATGTGAAAGTATCATATTCGCTTTCACGTGGATTAGGAAATGGGCAAATACCATGAAATTTACGGTTAGTACAAAACTTATCTCTACGTCCCGTTAGTATTTTGTGTCCATAAGCTTGATGCCCAACATCCCATACAATACGGTCTTCTGGCGTATTGTATACATAATGTAGAGCAACTGTTATCTCCACTACACCTAGCGATGATGCGAAGTGTCCTGGATTTACAGAAACCTCATCGATAATATCCTCGCGTAGTTCCTTACAGATTTCTGGTAACTGCTCAACACTGAGTTTACGAAGATCTGAAGGATATATAATATTACTTAATAATCCAAATTTAGTCTTGTCCATCAATACTTTTAGTATGATTATATGTGCAAAGATACTGCAAGACAGACATACTACAAAATAAAAAATGAAATATTATTTTTATTATGGTCTGTTTTCCTGTTTAATGTGCAATTCTTTGTATTTTTTTTTCGCTTTGTTTATATATTTATATGTCGTATCGTTAGATTTTTCCTTTATGTAGACAAAACAAATTCGAAATCATTTATAAAATAGCTTTGATTGTTAAGCAAATAAAAAAGGAACATTTTGATATGTATCTCGAATTGTTGTATAAAACTTTTGAGATGCAATTCAAACAAGTTCCTTTTTTTATTATTATCTTTTAATAGTTCTCTGCATTTATCTCGAAGAAACTCTTTGGATGATTGCATGTTGGGCAAATCTCTGGAGCTTTCTTTCCGATAACGATATGTCCACAGTTACGGCATTTCCAAATACGGTCGCCATCACGTGAGAATACAATTCCGTCCTTGATGTTCTGTAATAGTTTCAGATAACGCTCTTCGTGATGCTTCTCAATAGCTGCAACAAGTTCAAACTTTCTTGCAATCTCATCAAAGCCTTCTTCTTTAGCTTCTTTAGCCATTTGAGCATACATGTCTGTCCACTCGTAGTGTTCTCCGCTCGCTGCGTCAACTAAATTATCCATAGTTGGGGCAAAGTCTCCGCCATGAAGATATTTAAACCAAAGCTTTGCGTGCTCTTTCTCGTTTCCTGCAGTCTCTTCAAAAAGAGATGCTATCTGTTCGTAACCTTCTTTTCTTGCTTTTGAGGCATAATAAGTATATTTATTGCGTGCCATACTCTCACCTGCAAAGGCGTCTTGTAGGTTTTTCTCTGTTTTTGTTCCTTTTAGATCTTTCATATTCGATTTATTATTAATAAGTTATATTGTATTGATGTGTTTATTATCAATGACAAAGATAGATTATTTTTTGAATATATCAAAATGAAATTAGCGAATATATGTATTTTTTAACTACTTATTTGATTTCCTTTGATCTCTCCAAAGCTTCATTAATATGGCTACATATATTCTCTTTACCTATAATATTTTCGAGCCCTGCATGTTCGAGCGTTTTCTTAACATCTTCGTTAACTCCAGAAAGTATTATTTGTATGCCTTCTTTTTTACTCATCATGCATAGGTTTGTTAGGTTATGTATTCCTGTACAGTCTACAAAAGGAACCTTTCTCATTCTGATTATTCTAACTTTTGGGCGGTCTCCGAATGTTGCCATGATTTCTTCAAAGCTGTTGCCTGCACCAAAGAAATATGGACCATTGATTTCATACACCTCAACGCCTTTAGGTATAGTCAAATGCTCCAGGTTTCCAAGCATAAAATCGCTGTTTTCTTCTGAAGGATCTATTTCATCATTTATTACTTTAATATCAGTTGCTTCTGCTACACGTCTCATGAAAAGAAGGCAGGCACATACAAGTCCAACTTCTATGGCGATAGTCAAGTCAAAGAATATTGTTAGTAGAAAAGTTACCCATAACACAATTATGTCGCTTTTAGGATTGTGCATGATTCCGATGAATGAACGCCAACCGCACATCCCGTAGCTAACAATTACTAGTACTCCGGCAAGACAAGCCATTGGTATATATTTAGCAAATGGCATTAGAAAGAGAAATATCAACAGCAATACGCCTGAATGTATTATTCCTGCAATAGGGCTGCGACCACCATTATTTATATTAGTCATTGTTCTTGCTATTGCGCCTGTTGCTGGTATTCCTCCAAAAATAGGTGAAGCCAGATTTGCCAGTCCTTGTGCAATCAATTCAGTATTTGAATTATGACGTGAGCCAATAACACCATCAGCTACTGTGGCAGAAAGTAAAGACTCAATAGCCCCCAGAACGGCAATGACAATCGCAGGAGGAATCAGCGACTTTATAGTGTTGAAAGATAATGCTGGTAATGTCGCTTCAGGCAGTTTATTGCTTATGGCAAAGTGGTCGCCAATTGTTGTTATTGATGTGATACCTGCATATTTTCTTAACAGCAATGCTGATACCGTCATTATTATAATAGCTATCAGTGATCCTGGAATCTTCTTACTGAACTTTGGTGATATAGCAATTACGATAACACTTACAATACCTATTGCTGCATTCCAAGGAGTAATGGTGCCGATGTTTTGAATATATGCAATCCATTTACTAGTAAAGTCAGCAGGAACATTTGCTATTGAAAGTCC
>JAGPJJ010000171.1 GCA_018054505.1 Prevotella sp. | reverse complement strand
TTTTCCCTTGGCTCATCACAACCTTACTTTCATAAGGACCGTATGGAGATTTAGAACGCATTGCAAGTTGGAACCCTGTTGGCACACCACCTGCTGGGCACATAATCCAATACCATCCGTTGCGCTTATAGAACTTTGGTCCTTCGCAGGTACGGTTTTCGTTTCCGTTACCGTCAAACACGATAACCGGTTTCCCTATTGCATGTGTACCATCAGCGGAAAGTTCTCTAACTGTCAAAATTGATGCGAAGTTATTACGGCTGTTAGCCCATCCGTTTACGAGGTAGCATCGCCCATCCTCGTCCCATAGTGGGGTAGTATCAATAATTCCTTTGCCCTTTATCACGCATGTTGGTTCGTCCCATTTCCCAGAGGGGTCTTTTGTCTTTACCATAAACACGCCATAGTCTGGATCGCCCCAGTATATATAATAGTCGCCGTTATGGTATCTTATGCTTGGCGCCCACACGCCCATGCCGTGTGCTGTTTTGCTGAATACAGAGTCTGGTTCAAGATAATCAACGGCATGTCCTATTATCTCCCAGTTCACTAGGTCCCGTGAGTGTAATATCGGCAGTCCTGGAATACAATTAAATGAACTTGCTGTGAGGTAATAATCATTCCCCACGGCAACAACATCGGGATCACTGTAATCGGCGTTTATTACTGGATTATTGTAAGTTCCATCTCCGTTGTCGGGACTCCATACTTGTGATTTGTATTGCGCCATCATCATCGATGGTAAGCAAATCATAATTGCCAAAATCTCTTTTTTCATACTTTAGTATTAGTCTTTAATCGTGTAGTTGTTGTTTTCAAATATATCTGTATTATTTCAGAGAATGAACCCATTTTGCCATGTCAGTAAGCACTTCTGGTGATACAGTTTCCTCTATAGACCGGTATTCATTTGAGGCACCTGTTGTGCAATGCTGAAAAAGATGGTTTAATGATGGATATTCATGAATAAAATTATATTTACTTTCATGAAGATTCTTCTTTATCCCAGCTAAGTTGAGTGATGAAATCACCTGAAAGTCCTTGTCGCCGTCGATAGCCATGACTGGACATTTTGTAGCTGCGATATCGGCAGAAGGGTCATAATCCAAGAAATAGTTTAGCCAAGGTGACTTTTGAAACGTTGTGCTTATTCTGTATTGCAGAGTGGTAAGTCTTTTAGTCTGTCCTGCAAGTTCCATTGCCTTGTTGGTTTGTGCCGTAAGAGCAGTGTCGCCTTTGACTCCAATACCAGCCATACTGATAATGAAGTCAACCTTGTTCTTTGCTCCAAGCATGAATGCTATCGAACCGCCTTCGCTATGGCCTAGCACCCCAACCTTACCGAATTTCTTCGTTGATTTCAAATATGCTACACCAGCTTCTGCATCACGTGCAAAGTCTTTCGTCGTTGCATTTTTTACGTCACCACCTTTAGACGCTCCAAAAGTACGGTCATCATATCGTAGTGTAGCGACACCGTTCCGAGCTAGATAATCTGCAATTACCAAGAATGGCTTATGGTCAAACACTTCTTCGTCTCTGTTTTCAAGACCACTTCCTGTTACCATTAGTACAACGGGAGTCTTTCCTTTTTGGTAGTTCACGGGATAGCATATTGTCCCAGCAAGCATTGCCTTGTCTGTTGTATTCGTGAATGTTACTTCTTCTGTTTTATAAGGATACGGTTTTGTCGGATTTTGTGGACGGTTAAGTTTTTCCTCGCCTCGTTTAAGATTAAGTGGAAAGTTATATTCCATTTGCGAGAATTCACCATTGATTTCATCTCCGCTTAAGCGACCTTTAAAAGAAGCTCCCAACTTAACAATACTTATTGCAATAGAATCAGAAGAACTGTAGTCAACTTTTGCAGAAATACCTTTTGCTCCTTGATCAGGACTATCAAGTGATGATGTTGCATTTCCATTTGCATCATGGTTTACGTGTAGAACAATTGTCAGAGTTTGCGCACCGGTATTTAGTTTACCTGTCCAAACTCCATCGATTTTGTTTTGTGCATAAGATGTTATAACGAATAGCATGATAGCTATTACAGATAATAATTTTTTCATGAAATCAATGTTTTAAACTTTACAATGCAAATATATATCATTTTATTCATAAAACGAAATAAAAATATATTTTCCGAATTTAATAACTGGTTTTATCATCGTATAATGAGAGGCATACCCTAATCTATCTGATGCTTTGTACGTAATATTGCTTATTCGCTTTCTGCCATTGTAACCCATAATCACGACTGTTTCCAAAAAGGAAACAGTCGTATCATATATTGTCATAATCATCACCTGGAACTACCATTTTAACCCAATGCAAATCATAGAATTTTCTTTCAGAAGCAGATAGAGGATATTTTGTCAACAGAGGTTTTATCTTTATATCATCAAACAAATTAATATGTGATTCTTTTGTCGTACGCTGTTTCCTAAATGATTGTACAAATACCTTAATGCTTTGCTCGTTTTTTTTACCTTTATATAAAACATCAAAATGCTCAATAGTATTATCTCTTTTACATCTCATGATTTCATACAGATTTTCATCAAGCAAATCTTTTTTATCAATTCTATATTTTTCATCTACAAGCTTTGCTGTAAGTTTGTAAGAATAGGGTACACGTTCCATTTGGTAAAATTTAACATCTATACCATCAAGCCCATTAATTATTGTATCAATATTTTTTTTGTCCATCTGCAAGCCAAAATAAATTGCCTTTATGGCATGTTTGTTAAAACGATGTTCTCCACTATGTTCATATATTAATCTTATCTCATTTTCATGTTTCCAATCAATAGATTTTGAACTAATAATAGTCTTAATCATTTCATCTTTATTCCCTAACTTGTCTAAAGACAGAATAGGATAAGATTCAGTATATTCAACTTTTGCGAGATTAACATCAAAAGCATATTCCTCACTTTTCTCCAATTGTTCTAAATCATAAGCTATACAAAACCCTTTATGAGAATCGCCATAATATGCCCACATCAATACATTGTCGGGTATGTCCGTTTCACTAACAAATAAACTATAAACGCCAACAGACTTAATATGTTTCTTAAGATTATTATAATTATTTCTTAGTTCTTCTGTATTAGCAAGTTTCAGAGCATCAAAAGTGTTCAATGCTTCATAAATAGGTCGATCATCATACCCCATTTCAAACACATCATTAAATGTTGAAATATCAGGTGCATATAGTTTGTATTCCAATAACGATTTCACATCTCTTGGAATATCTTTATCATCACCATCATATAACAACGTTGACCTAAATTTATATACGATACTCATATCCTGTATTTTAAACGTAATTTTTATGTTAGCAGTTTAATCTTTAATCTGCTGTATTTGAATAATTTAGTAGGACTAAAAATGACTGTTTGCAATATTTGTTATTATCAACCACCGTAATTATCCCAATTCTCTGCAGCAAACATTCTCATTCCATTGCCTGGTTCATACCAAGGGTAGTAATTCAAATATTCTTTCTCTGCTTGATTAAAAACTTTCTCAGAAATGACCCCTTTATGATGAAGATAAAGTAAACCTATTACGGCTGAACGTGATTGTCCTTGATTACAATGCACTAATATTTTAGATTCACCTATATGCTTATCAATAAACTCAAGAGCTTCGTCAATAATTTGTTTTGGAATATATTGAGGATTAGGAACATCAACTAGATTTAAAATAAGGTTGGAATCTCTATAAGCAAAAAAATACTCTGGACTTTCTTTTGGGGCACCTTGTCCCTTGTACCCTAATGCATTTCTATGATAAGGTTCTTTACATGCGTGTATTACACGCCATCCTACTTCATATTTAACAACTTGTTCGTAATCATCTTGCGAGCCAATATAAAGATTGTGTATTATCTCTTTCATCATTATCTTAGTAGCATTGATGGCAGTGAATGATGCATTAAAAGCAAAATCCAATCTTCTTATGTCTCTTGCCTGAGAATGATAGAGTCCGGTAAACTGCTTTGCATCACGGTAGCAGAACTCGATTTGAAATCTTGTT
>JAGPJJ010000170.1 GCA_018054505.1 Prevotella sp. | reverse complement strand
ATCTCTTGTTAAATTATCCTTTTCAATCTTCCAAAATTTTGGTAATTCGACTAAATTGCCTAATTTTGTAAATTAAAGAAAATAAATTCATTATGAAGCAGGCTGATTACATCAAGCAAATAGCAAAATTTGCCTTAGCAAATGACAATGCTCGTTTGCGAGATTTGTTGTATCAGTATGTAGAATATTCTCAACAAAATAACAGAGGCAAATTTGCAACTGAAATCCTATCTATCATTAAAGATTCTGATAGAGAGAATTCATTGGGAAAGCTAAAAGAATATCGACTAAATAAGCATTTTGACTACAAAGCTGACGAGTATATTTTACAGACAGTAACGTCTTCATTTACAATGAAGGATTTAGTTTGTACGCAAGATGTTCGTGAGGAATTTGAATATTTTATCAAGGAAAGACAACAAACTGAGGCTCTTGTCCAAATGGATATTCCAGTATCCAATAAGATATTGCTTCATGGCCCATCAGGATGTGGAAAGACATTAAGTGCCTATGTATTGGCTGGCGAATTGAGCCGTCCACTGATTATAGTCAATTTGGGTACGATCATTTCATCGAGACTGGGAGAAACAAGCAAAAATCTCACTCAAATATTTAAGACTGCAGTTCAGGAAAAAGCGATTGTTTTGCTTGATGAATTTGACAGCTTAGGGAAAATAAGAGATTACGATCAAGATCATGGCGAAATGAAACGGGTTGTAAATACCATATTACAACTATTTGATTTTGTAAGTCAAGATACTATCATCATTGCAGCTACTAATCAATTACAAATGATAGATGAAGCCCTTATTAGAAGGTTTGATTTATCTATTAAGATGGATTTACCAAACTCTGAACAGGTACATGCTCTTATCCAATATACGATTAAAGATCGGTTCGTCTTTGACGATGAACAAGTCAAAGAAAACATTATCAATAGCGAATGTAGAAATTTGTCCTACTACGTTATAAAACGCGCTTTACTTAATGCAATCAAACGGAATATATTAGATGGATATAATGACAATATTATTCGAACTAATATTTGGAAAAAACTTTTAAACGATAAAAGGATTAGCTAATGCCAATCCTTTTATCGTTTAAATTTAAATTATAGTTCTGCTTCAAGAGCAGCCTGAGCAATAGCTTCCACTATATTGACTTGCTCCAAACTATCGTATAAACTGTTCCCATCCAATTCTGCAGAATGTTTTTGTTCAATCGTCAGCACAAATGAGAATGGATGATTTGTGCCTTCTAAATACTCACGACCTGTGCATCGAAAAATAATAGATATCTGATTACGAATCTTTTCTATTTCATCACGGCTAATATTTAAACTCATCTTCTGTACATTTGAGAACATTTTACTTGATACAGGGTAAAAATCATCAGACCATGAACCTACGCTAGACTTTATTGCCATTCTATCCTTATCGTCAGAGGCTCTTTTACTTGCATATTCCTCTGCATTCTTTCTTGGTTCATCATGATTCATACTATTCCCAAAGTTAAAAGCAATATGAATTGGGCAATAAGATAATACATCAGCTCGTTTAGGATTAAACTTATAGCAAAGTGTAGCAGTTAAAGTTAATAATACACCTTTCTTTGAGTATTGAAGTAAATAATTAGGGATATTCAGATTAACAACCTTGTGACTATCGAAAGCTATTGTATCTTCAATAACAAACGTACAACGATTATCGTCTGAATCTATACACTTAGAAATGTTAGGCACACCATGACCAGAAATATACTTGGATAATCGTTCTGCACTATACTTTTTGGATAAAAGAGTTTTCTCGTTACTATCAACATAGGGATATGAATTATTATCCAAAAATTTCAATTCATCGATAGTCTCTTCGAGATAATACTTTTTAATCGGTTCTGCACTATTAATCATCAAAGCCTTCACTGATTGCATATTTAGGTTAGGATATTTACTAACAATCTTAGCTGCAATATTAGCTGCTAATGGAGTTGCGTAACTCGTTCCAGAGTTTTGTTCTATTTTCAGGCCTGTTCCATCTATTCTCGGTGCTAAAACTAGCATGCGTGACTCAACATCCAATTGGTCACCACCAGGCATAACAATATCTGGCTTAAAGAGATTCTTATTTTTTTGGTTGTTCTTGAAACGAGTGCCATTAATCAACGAATTGTAGTCTATGTGGTATTTACGCGAATAATAAGCAGGAAACTCACACCCCAAACTCAATCCATGATTACCGTGATTAATATTATAACTTTCAGCAATAGCACCAACAGACATATTGTTCATGCTTTCACTAGGTTCACAAAGATTCATACACTCGCCGTCGTGACACTCTGTTTCTTCTATCGAAATGAAGGGATTATAATAATGATTCGGATATTTCAGAAAACGCTTAACTCTTTCACTCGTATTAGGATTAGCAGCAACAATCTGCATATTCTTAATATCCTCTTCACTAAGATTACCAACGGAAATAAAAATCAGCAAATCATATATGTAAGCTAATTCATCAAGTATATATGCATAAGTAGAAATATCTTGATTATAAAATTTTCCACGAACGGACATTGAAAGATTAAAGATACGAATGCCATAGTTTTGATGAGCCATAGTGATAGCCTCTTTTATGTCAGCGATGTTCACGAGTCCAGTTTCGCCTCTCTGTACTTTGATAGAAAAGATTTTGGCATCAGCATCAACTACGTTAGCATCCATGTTACGATAGAAGTTGTTTCCGAATGCAGCTAATGTTGCAACAGTTGTACCATGACTTGAATCGGACCTTAAATCAATCTCATACGGATGCGGGGCATTCTTATCAACTAAATCAAGTCCATCATGTTCCAATATGGGATCTAGTACGGCCAGTCTTTGAACACCTGTATCAATTACACCAATAATTGGTGCTCCTTCTAGCAAATTTAAAGTTGCATCTGACACCCTTTCCAAATCACCAAAAGTATTAGGACGTACACGAGTAGTGTACAAAGATTGAATTCTTTGTATCACATCAAAATTATCCAATAAAATAGCCAAATCATCTTTAGAAATGAAGTTTATTTGGTATATTCCAGATTCTATCCTTTTATAAAGAATCTGCTTCTGATCTAAATACTCCTCCATTGCTTTCACTATAGCTTGATGTTTCATCGCTATTCTAGGTGAACTCTCCACCAACTCTAGAAGTACATCATGAGCATCATCGCCCATAATACCAAAAGGCTTCATCGAATCACTATCCCAATAACTGAAACCGGCCATCAAAGTCAGTGGCTTATATTCTGTACTGTCATTATTTTCTTCCGTTGAAAAAGAATCAATTTGAGTTATAAAAACATCATTAAATCGATCTTCGTCAACTATAGCAAATAGGACAGTCTGATTCATGTTGGAATAATTAAGCTCGGATAATCCATAGACTTGGCAATATTGTCTTGTTAAGGTGCTATCTGCAATTTTCAAAAAATCAATAGACAGCATATCAAAATGTTCACTTACCACATCTTGTCTCCGTAAGCTATGGCGTTCTTCTAAGGCTTGCTCAAAATTAATACGGCAACGATGAAGCTTTTCTCTCTGCTGACAATAATTCTTTTCGTCTTCCGAAGTTTCTTCTTCATCATCTCTGCCTCTTGTTCGGTTAAACTTAAGGCAGATACCAAATTCGTTCTTTAAAAACAGATGACTTTTACCCATTGTATCGAACCATTTAATAAATACAAAACATTCTAAACTACAAAATTAGCAACATCTTTTAAAATAATACCATAAATTGCAGTTGATTTAGCACAAGAGACTCTTACGCATGGATAGAAGTCGTTTTACCACACCCATCTTAACACTGTTGATAAATGTTTTATTAAGGGGTGAGCAAGGATGGATGTGATATATTTTCACACATATGTGGATAAACACGTTAATATTAAAGCGCATCCTGTAATTTACCATCAATTTATTGTGTATTTCGGTAGTTAATGTTAAATTGCCACTCCAAATTGAAGAAAACTACATATTATTTCTTTTATTAAGATGTAATTTAGTAAATTTGTGTTCAACGTTAATTTATTAAATATGGAAAAT
>JAGPJJ010000169.1 GCA_018054505.1 Prevotella sp. | reverse complement strand
TCTCACAGGTAAAAGGCGTATGAATAAAATTAATAAACTTTTCAGTGAAGTAAAAGACCGCAAGTTGTTGTCTCTTTACTTTTGTGCAGGTTATCCAACTCTTGAAGGTACAGCCGATGTAATAATGACTTTACAGAAGCGAGGTATCGACATGATTGAAGTTGGTATTCCTTTTAGCGACCCTCTAGCAGATGGTCCTGTCATTCAGTCGGCTGCAACAAAGGCTCTAAAAAATGGTATGACGCTGAGCAAATTGTTTGCTCAACTCGGAGAAATCAAGAATCAGGTAGATATACCATTGGTGATGATGGGCTATCTGAATGTTATCATGTATTATGGCATAGAGAATTTCTTTAAAAGCTGTGCCGACAATGGAGCAAGTGGCTGTATTATTCCTGATCTGCCTTTCAAGGATTATCTTGAAGTGGTGAAGCCGATAGCTGATAAATACGATATACGCGTGATCATGATGATTACTCCAGAAACAAGTGAGGAGCGCATTCGGTTTATTGACGATAATACTGATGGATTTATTTATATGGTAAGCTCTGCAAGCATTACGGGAGCGCAGAGCAATTTTAATGATGACAAAGTGGCTTATTTTGAACGTATCAATGCAATGAATCTAAAGACACCACGCATGATAGGATTTGGAATAAGTAATAAACAAACGTTGGAAAGTGCTCAGAACAATGCTTCGGGTGCTATCATTGGAAGTAAGTTTGTTACCCTACTTAACGAGACTGGCAATCCAGACTTAGCTATAGATAAACTGTATGATGCTTTAAAGAAATAAGATATGAATAAACCAGATAAACAAGGATTCTACGGACAGTTTGGCGGTGCCTATGTTCCAGAGATATTATATAAATGTGTACACGATCTTCAGGATGCGTATGTTCCAATCATCGAGAGCAAGGAGTTTCAAGAAGAATACTATCAGTTGCTGAAAGATTATGTGGGGCGTCCTTCGCCTTTGTATTATGCAAAGCGAATGAGTGAGAAATATGGCTGCAAACTTTATCTGAAACGTGAAGACCTGAACCATACAGGAGCACACAAGATAAACAATACAGTGGGTCAGATTTTGATGGCAAAGAAGATGGGCAAAAGTCGTATCATTGCCGAAACAGGAGCAGGACAGCATGGTGTAGCAACGGCTACCGTGTGTGCACTGATGAATATGGAATGCGAAATATTCATGGGAAAGACTGACGTTGAACGCCAGCATACCAACGTAGAGCGTATGCGCATGCTTGGTGCAACAGTGCACCCTGTCACAACAGGTAACATGACTCTGAGTGATGCTTGTTCTGAGGCTATACGTGACTGGTGTTGTCATCCTCAAGATACATTTTATATAGTAGGTTCTACAATGGGTCCACATCCTTATCCTGATATTGTGGCAAGAATGCAGAGCGTGATATCAAAGGAACTAAAATGGCAGCTTGAAGAGAAGATTGGCCGCGACTATCCTGATTATCTTATAGCCTGTGTTGGTGGTGGATCTAATGCTGCGGGTACAATCTATCATTATGTTGATGATTCACGCGTGAAGATGGTTCTTGCTGAAGCTGGCGGACACGGAATAGATACTGATTACACTGCAGCAACAATGCACTGTGGCACAGAGGGTATTATTCATGGAGCACGCACACTGGTTATGCAGACTGACGACGGACAGATAAAAGAGGCATTCACGATTAGTGCCGGTCTTGACTATCCTGGTATAGGACCAATGCATGCACAACTTGCTAAAAGCGGTCGCACAAAGGTGTTTGCCATTAATGATGACGAGGCTATATATGCAGGATATGAACTGACACGAATGGAAGGTATCATCCCAGCCATTGAGAGTGCACACGCTGTAGCTACATTGAAGAAACTCACCTTCAAACCAGATGATGTTGTTGTGTTGACAGTCAGTGGACGTGGTGACAAAGACGTGGAGACATATCTAAGTAATAAGAAAATGGCGAAGGAATATGGAGACTTTTAATTATACTACACATACAGAAAAGATTCTTGCCGACCTGTACACACCAGTAGCGGTGTATATGAGGCTGCGCGACATCTATCCTCAGAGTGCATTGATGGAGAGTTCTGATTATCATGGAAATGACAATTCAAGAAGCTTTATCGGCATTCATCCGATGGCTAATATTCAAGTTGGTCATGGCGTCATAAGAAGTACTTATCCTGACGGAACAGTTGACGAGACTGTTATTGACACATCCGTAAAAGGTAAAGCAAAAGATGCTGTTGCCAACGCCATAAATGATTTCATCAGTCACTTCAAAGTGGAAGGTGAAGGCAAAGACTTCTGTGGACTTTATGGCTATACCACTTTTAATGCGGTGCGCTATTTTGAGGATATAGATGTAAAAGATGCTACAATGGAAAAGAATGATGCTCCCGACATCTATTACATCATGTATAGGGATGTGATCGTCTTTGACCATTTCAACAACAGTATGCAGATTATCAGTTTGGCTGAAGATGCTTCTGATATAACTGACATTCTGCGTGCTATCAACAAGCAGAATATAAAGCCATATAGCTTTAAACCAATTGGAGAAACCACTTCTACCCTAACCAATGAAGAGCATAAGGCCAATGTGCGCAAATGTGTAAAGCATTGTCTGCGTGGAGATGTTTTCCAGATTGTGATTTCTCGTCGTTTCGTTCAGAAATATGAGGGCGATGACTTTAAATTGTATCGTGCGTTGCGCTCTATAAATCCAAGTCCATACTTGTTTTATTTTGATTTCGGAGGTTTCCGCATATTCGGATCGTCTCCCGAAACTCATAATCGCATTGTTGGTGACAAGGCTTATATTGACCCTATTGCGGGAACAACAAAGCGTACTGGCGACACGGAACAGGACAGAAAGAATGCCATATTTTTGCGTAATGATCCAAAGGAGAATGCCGAACATGTGATGTTGGTTGATTTGGCACGTAATGATTTAAGCCGTAATTGCCATGACGTGAAGGTTGATTTCTACAAGGATATGCAATTTTATAGTCATGTGATACATCTTGTAAGTCGTGTAAGCGGAACTCTTAATGAGGGTGCAAATAGCATTAGAGAATTTATAGATACATTCCCAGCAGGAACATTAAGTGGTGCTCCAAAGGTGCGCGCAATGCAGATTATATCTGAACTGGAGCCACACAACAGAGGAGCTTATGGTGGTTGTATTGGTTTTATTGGGCTTACCGGAGAGCTAAATCAGGCAATCGTCATTCGTACTTTTATCAGCCGTAATGGTGAGTTGTGGTTTCAGGCAGGAAGCGGTATCGTTGCGAAGAGTAATGATAGTTATGAATTGGAAGAGAGCAATAATAAATTGGGGGCTTTGGTGAAAGCAATTCACATTGCTGAGAACCTTTAACCTATAGATTCTTGTTGCATCACTATTTATATTAATTTTTATGAGTGAATATTATAATGAGATAGATACTTCTGCCGATATTGAAAAGGCTGTCGGCAAGAAGGTAGTTATCATTGATAACTATGATTCTTTTACATATAATCTTGCACATCTTGTAAAAGAGTTGGGCGCTGAAGTGACAGTATATCGTAATGACAGGTTTCAGTTGAATCAACTTGAGACGTTTGATAAGATTATTCTCAGTCCTGGACCTGGTATTCCTTCTGAGGCAGGTCTGCTTCTTGATGTTATTAAGCATTATGCGGGACGCAAGTCTATGCTAGGTGTTTGTTTGGGACATCAGGCAATAGGTGAAGCTTTTGGTGGAAAGTTGATTAATCTTGATGAGGTTTATCATGGTGTAGCAACTCCAATAACGCAATATGGCAATGATGAAATCTTTGCAGGACTTCCAAAACGCTTTGATGTAGGTCGCTATCATAGTTGGGCTGTAGATAATACGGATTTCCCTGATAGTTTGGAGATTACAGCTATGAGTGATGATGGCTGCATCATGGGATTAAAACATAAGCACTATGATATTCATGGCATTCAGTTTCATCCAGAGAGCGTGCTTACTCCGGAAGGCAAAAAGATTGTAGGCAATTGGCTTAATAAGTAATATAAAATAGTGGCAAACTTGCTAACG
>JAGPJJ010000168.1 GCA_018054505.1 Prevotella sp. | reverse complement strand
TTTTAAAACTTGGGGTGTGATATCACTAAACCTGATTACGTCACGTCCAAGAAATTTACCAAACGACCTAACAGCATGACCATAAAGATGGACTGTAGAAAAACTTCCACTTCTTTTTTGTCTTTCTATACATGTTTGTGCAAATGCTGAAAATGTTACTTTCATAATATATACTTATTTAATGAAATATAAATTTACAATTCAATAACTAATTAAAAGAAAATCCAAACTCCTTTACATTTAAATAACAAATGAAACATACGTATTTAAATACAGATTGTATATGCCTATCAAAATAATAGACAAAAGCTGGGAAAGCAGGATTGGAGCAAGTCTATTTTTTAGTTATGTATGTTGCTATCTGCAAATCCCCATGAAAGCATACTCAATTATCTATAAGAGCCCAAACATGTCTCTTGCAGATTTATGCAGACAAGCTACAACAACTTTAATATTTTGCGGGAGAACATGTAGATATATAAACAAAATACAGGCACTTGCGATAGTAGCAAGTGCCTGTGATTTGTTTATAGATATTCTTAAAGTTATTATGCTCCGTGGAATAGATATTCTTTCTGAATATCCTGAGCCAATAACGTGAAGAGCTTTTCAGTCAATGCATCAGCTACATCGAGCGCATGCAACAAAATGCTATCAGAGAACTGCTGCAACATGTCGTTAGCTTTCATTGGTTCTGTCTTATACAACTTTAGATACTCTGCTTCCATCTCTTTCTGACGCTGGTCATTCTCTGCCTCTAGCTTTGAATACACCTCGTGGATAACTGGGGCATAAGCATTATAGTTTACCATTCCTAATGTCATTACTTTGCGGAACTTCCAATAAGCTGAATCACGGTCGGAATTGTTGTTACCAATGCTATACTGATGTGGATATGACTTCACACCCTGATACAATGGAAGGAAGACTCCTAAGTCTGCCATTCCCAATGCAACATAAGAAAGACAGCCGATAGACTGAGGAAGTTCGTTGCGTACCTGCAATATATGTGTCTGAGTGGTACGGAAGATTGATACTGGGCGATAAGGTTCCTTACCATTGTTGTGAAGATAAGGATCGTGCTCGGTATCGTTGTAATGGAATCGGAACGCTGTACGCAAATCTGATAAGCTGATTAGTTTGTCTGCCTCAGCAAATACAGGGAAATCATTGCGCGAAACATCATTCTTGATTGAAGGTGAAAACATCTTCTGCAATCCCCATACACGAGGATAGTTGTAGGTGGTGTCTAACTTCTCATCACGTGAATAAGCTTCATGGAAATCAAACTTGCCTTTAGCAGGATCGTACAATCCGTTTTTCTCGGCAAACTCGATTAAATCGGCTGATGCCATAAAGTTCTCTTTGTCGTTAGGATCGTAATCACGATAACGACTTTGATTGCCGGTAACGAAATAACGATCGGTCGGTATGCGGCAAGCAAGCCAACGATGACCGCAGGCATTCTCTAGATACCAAGTTTCCTTATCGTCTATGAAGCCGATAGCGAAACCTTCTGCTGAACCGTATTCCTCGATCAGTTTAGAAAGACGCTCTACGCCTTCACGAGCTGTATGGATATAAGGCAACACAATATTATAGGTGCAGTTTTCTGCGAGTCCATTTTCTACATAAGGATCGAAAGACAACGCACGCTCACTGCTGAAAATGGTCTCAGTGCTGCTCATTCCGACACCGGCAGTGTTGTAGCCAGCACTACCCCATTCTCCAGGAAACTGGAAATCAGGTAAGGCTGTATAACCCAAAGCCTTAGTAGGCAACGAACAGCGGAACTTGCTATCTTTGGCAACAAACTCAGAAGGTCCGAAAAGTGTGTCTTCGTGGACTTCGAAATTGATAGCCATCATAGCGTCAAAATCACTAGAACGCGCCAAAAAGCGTGATCCATCAGCTGACATTCTGTTTCCTACAATGATAGTAGTACATTCAGAAGGTAAATTTTTAGTTTCTTTCATAGCGTCTTAATTTTAATATTCTATCTGGTTGTAAACCATCTTCTGGGTATCCCAAGGAGCAGGTGCACCACCAAGATATTTATGGAACCATTCAAGATGAGCATTATAATATACAGGCATTGAATAGAGATTACTTGGCCAATGTCCGTCGTTCTTAAATACGATTAAGCGAGAAGGAATGCCCAATGTCTGAAGAGTGTTGAAATATTGCAGACTTTGTGTATATGGTACACGATAGTCTCTCTCGCCAGTGATAATCAATGTAGGAGTCTTGAAATTAGAAACATACTCTGATGGAGAGAATTTCCTGTATTGATCAGAATTCCATGGCTGTCCCTTCAAATCGAAGTTAGGGAACCAAAGTTCTTCAGTAGCACCCCACATAGAACGCAAGTCGTAAAGTCCCATCATTGAAGCAAGACACTTGAATGGATGCTTGTTGGCCTGCAACCAGTTCATGAAATAGCCACCATAAGACCATCCCATTGCTCCCATGCGTGTAGAGTCTACATAATTCAACTTAGCAAGTGCATCGGTGACCTTCATCACGTCCTCATAAGGAGCACCTCCAAAGTCGCCACTGATGGCACGGCAGAAGGCTTGTCCACGACCAGTAGAGCCATGAGGGTTAGGATAGGCTACAACATAGCCAGCACCAGGATATACCTGCCAGTCACCACGGAAGTTATCCTGCCACTGTGTCTGAGGTCCACCATGAACATTAACTATCAAAGGATATTTCTTGCCAGCTTCAAAGCCATGAGGTTTGACAATAAATACTTCTACATAATCGCCTTTAGCACCCTTTACCCACATTGTATCTGATGGGCGGATGTCGACTTCCTGCTCTAATTCCTTATTAAGGAATGTGAGTTGGCGCTCTTTAGTGCCTGTGGCTGAAGAAGCATACAAAGCATTAGGCTTGCCAGTTCTTGAATAAGTGTAATAGAAATTACCCTTAGCATCGAAATCAAATTCACCGATAGAACGATTGCTGATTACCTTATTAATTTTATGTGTCTTTACATTGACTTTGAACAATGGTTCATAGCCTGTATCATCGCCCAAGAAGAAGATGTTTTTGCTATCACTGCTCCACTTGAAGTCATTTACCCAGTTGTCAAAGCTCTCTGTGAGGACTGTTTTCTCACCAGTCTGACGATTGATTAATGCAAGCAGGAAACGATCTGACTCGTAGCCAGGAATGCGCTGCATGCGATAAGCGATATACTTGCCGTCTGGAGAATAGACAGGAGTTCCGTCCCAAGCCTCATTCTCTGCAGTAAGGCATTTAACCTCACCACCCTTTACAGGAACAGTCCAAAGATTGCAATTGGTATTTGCTTCCTGATGCTCAGTGCGATTGCTTACAAAGCAAATCTCCTTGCTATCAGGAGAGAAGTTGAAGCCCACACCTCCACCTGGCATAAAGACAGGAGATACCCACTCACCAGGAGTGACATCAGTATAGGTTTTATCCTTCAAGTCATAAACAATGATATGCTGATATTTTCCATCTGCATATTCTGTCCAATGTCTGTAAAGCAACTTATCAGCAATGTGAGCCTGAACAGGTCCATCATCGAGTTTCTTCTGCAATTCAACATTCTTCTTTCCATCAGCTCCAGCCTCAGGGAATACATCTGCTGTAAAAGCAACATAGCGATTATCAGGAGAAAGAACAGGGGCATTGATGCCAAGTTCATAATCAGTGAGTTTTTCAGCTTTACCCGTTCCGTCACTGCAATAAAGCTGTGGAGTGCCGCTTATAGACGAGATAAAATAAACACTTTTTCCGTCTTTGCTCCACATAGCATCACCACTCTTACCGTCTGTGGTAAGTTCGCGTGTTGAGAAATTCTTTAAATCCATCAACGCGATATTACGATACGATTTGTGGTTTTTCAGGTCAGAACGGCTATGTACATAAGCAAGCGTGTTGCCCATTGGAGACACGGTCACACCATAAACACTCTGTACACGATAGAGGTCTGAAATCTGAAAAGCTCTTTTCTGTGCTTGCAGATTCAATAAAGACATCATTACAAGTAAAATTAAACTAATTTTTTTCATCTAAATATTTTTATTTATGTTCACCAATATGCTTTTCCATCCAAA
>JAGPJJ010000167.1 GCA_018054505.1 Prevotella sp. | reverse complement strand
AGTAATTTTAAGGCGACACTCCCCGTTATTCAAGGTGACTTAGCTCAACAAATAACCAAAGATCCTTATAACTTCGACTTCCTCGCCATGAGGGAACGTTATGACGAACGTGACCTTGAAGATGCATTGGTGGCAAACGTTACTAAATTTCTATTGGAACTGGGCAAAGGTTTCTCTTATATGGGACGACAATTCCGTCTATCAGTAGGCAATGAAGAGTTTTTCCCAGATTTATTATTTTATAATGCTCATCTTCATGCCTATATAGTAATTGAACTGAAGGTAAAATCATTTAAACCTGAATTTCTGGGTCAATTGAGTTTCTACGTTTCAGCTATAAACAATCAGTTCAAGACCGAGATAGACAATCCTACGATAGGGCTGTTAATCTGCAAGGATAAAGATAATGTGGTCGCAAAATATGCTTTAGATGCATACAATCAACCCCTTGGCATTTCTGAATATCAATTATCGAAACTAATCCCCGACGATTTCAAATCGACATTGCCGACTATCGAAGAAATAGAAAAAGAATTGAATAATAGTAATGATAAATAACAAGACTTATGGCAACAGATACATCAGAAAAAGGTTTGGAAACTATTATCGAAGCGTGTCTCATAGATACCAAAGGTGAAAAGGAAGAAAGTCTTCGTTGGATTAAACGGATAAGCAAAGACTTCAATCCCAATTATTGTTTGGACGAAGATATGCTGAGAACTTTCTTGCAAAGTACGCAGATGGATAAAGTGACACGAACACGTATCTATGACAATCCGGCTAACACTCGCAAATTTTTAGAAAGGCTTCGCAATCAGATAACTCAACGAGGTATCGTAGATGTACTTCGTCATGGAGTGGAACATAATGCCACCCCTTTCGACTTGTATTATCCAACACCAGTGGCTGGTAATTTGCAAGCAACGATTGCTTATGAACAAAACCGTTGGTGTGTGACTCGTCAGCTTCACTTTTCGAATATCAGACCGGCTGATTCTGTAGATGTGGTATTATCATTGAACGGACTCCCAATCATCACTATGGAGCTTAAGAATGAGTTGTCTTGCCAAGATGTGGAACATGCAGTAAGTCAATATAAGACAGACCGTGACCCTAAAGAGCTTCTTTTTATGCCAAAACGATGTGCTGTACATTTTGCGGTAGACGATGCCGACGTGAAGATGTGTACTGCTCTTAATGGCAAATCATCGTGGTTTTTACCTTTTAATAAAGGAGTGAACGATGGCGCAGGAAATCCTGTAAACCCGAACGGACTGAAAACAGCTTATTTATGGGAAGAGGTTCTTCAAAAGCCACGATTGAGTGAAATATTGGAGAACTACGCTCAGGTTATTCGTGAGAGAGATCAAGAAACTGGTAAGATAAAGGAAAAGAATATATGGCCAAGATACCATCAACTGGAAGCAGTACGTGAATTGTTGGCTGATACCAAAACTCATGATGGCGGACAACGCTATTTGATTCAACACTCTGCCGGTTCGGGTAAGAGTAATTCTATCACATGGTTAGCTTTCCAATTGGTTAATCTAAAGCTTGCAGATGACATTACACCACGCTTTGAAAGCATTATTGTGGTGACAGACCGAGTAAATCTTGATAAACAGATAAGAGATAATATACGAGCATTCTGTAATAATAAAAGTATTGTAGAATGGGCTGATGATAGTGATGCCTTAAAAACAGCATTAGCAGCCGGTAAAAAAATCATTGTAAGTACTATCTGTAAATTCCCATTTGTATTGCAGACACTTGGAAAAGAAATGGCTGACAAACGCTTTGCCGTCATTATTGACGAAGCACACTCCAGTCAAAGCGGTAGTATGCAGGGTGCACTAAATCGCGTACTGTCTGGCTATGGACACAACGATGTTGAGATAGAAGACAATGAAGATGGACTGAATGAATTGTTGGAATATGTTGTAGCAGGTAGAATGATGGCAAAGAATACTAATTTCTATGCATTCACAGCGACACCTAAAAACAAGACATTGGAAATGTTTGGTACTCCTTGTGAAGGTGAAAATGGAGAAACAGCTCATAAGCCATTCCACCTCTACTCAATGCGCCAGGCCATAGAAGAAGGTTTTATTATGGATGTGCTTGAACATTACACAACCTATGATAGCTTCTATAAGATTTTAAAAGCCACAGAAGCCAATCCTGAGTTTGACAAGGATCAATCCGAAAAGAAATTGCGTGTATGGGTAGAAAGTCAACCTGAAACCGTAGAAAAGAAAGCTCGAATAATGGTAGAGCATTTTCATGAGAATGTTGCACATAAAATGGGTGGTGAAGCTCGTGCTATGATTATTTGCAATGGAATATTACGAGCTATAGACTATTACTTCGCATTTAAGGAGTTACTTAAAAAACGCAATAGTCCGTACAAGCCCATTATTGCCTTTAGTGGAACAAAGGAATATAATGGAAGACAAGTTGATGAAGCTGCCTTGAATGGTTTCCCTTCATCGGCAATAGAAAAGACATTCCGTACAGGTAACTATCGATTCCTTATAGTAGCCGATAAATTCCAGACTGGTTATGATGAGCCATTGCTTCATACGATGTATGTAGACAAACCTCTGAAAGATGTGAAAACAGTGCAGACACTCAGTCGTTTGAATCGCTGTCATCCGCTAAAGGAGGAAACCTATGTTCTAGATTTTGTTAATAAAGCGGAGAATATACAAGCAGATTTCCAGCGTTATTATAAAAAGACTATTCTTAGTCATGAAACCGACGTAAACAAACTAAGTGACAAACTTGATGTTTGCGACCAATCAATGATTTATGATGAAGAAGAAGTGAATTTGTTTAATCAGAAGTATTGGAGTGGGGCGCCACGAGAAGAACTTGACCCTGTCTTGGATACTTGTGTGGAACGCTTCAAGCAACTACCAGTTACTGAAGATAATAACAAACAGATTGAGGTAAAGAGCGCCATGAAACAATTTGTTCGTCTTTATGAGTTTCTTACAGCTCTGTTGGATATAGCACGTGTTGATTGGGAGAAAAAAAATACTTTTTTCCACTTCTTACTTCGTAAATTGCCAAAAATCGAAAAAGATGATTGGACAGAAGGTTTACTAGACTTAGTAGACTTTGACAAGTATCGTATTGTTAGAGGTGGTGATAAGAAAATTAAATTGGAGAATGAAAACGCAGTTATAGATCCTATTCCTGTTGGACAGGGAACGTCTAAAACTTCGGATCCAGACTTGGCAACACTTGAACAGATTATTGATGATTTTAATCTCGTTTTTGGTGATATTGAATGGGGAGATCCCGACACTGTACGCCATCAAATTCGTCAGGTAGTAACACAGTTACAACAAAATGATGAAGTTCGTGATTCAATGTTGAACAATGATGAAGATATGCAGATTCAAGTTATCCATGATAACATATCTACAGAACTAGGTGTAGTAACAGCTAATAGTAGTGAGATGCAACGTCGCTACTTATCGCAGCCTTCTATTCAGGCGCAACTTGACAACCTGGTGCTAATGCGTTTGCAAGAACAAATCAATCCTGCAATAAATGAACAACTACTTTCTGAAAAATTGATTGAAGAGTTTCATTCAGACTTTAAAGATTTGTGTGGTGTAAGTTACAAATCGTTGGACGAAGTTGTTGAATGGTTCTTCAAAGTTCTGGATATAGAAACCATACCTTCACTTGATGGTCTCAAAAAAATAAAGCGAACCATCAATTTAATATATCGTACGCAAGGACGAACAGAGGATTTGCAAGATTGGCTAAAATTGTTATTAGATAGATTCGAAGCTTACATGAAAAAAATGTATTATATCGCAAATCATATTGAGCTTACTCGTGAAGATGGTGGTTTTGTTCAATTTTTAGATGCGGCAAAAGCTCTCAATGTTAATCGACTCCATTATACTGGAGAATCCAAATTAGTAAATTTTAAAACTTACTATGAATTTGTCCATGCTCAACGCAATGCAGAAAGCCATACTGCTCCAGTTCGAGAAGATACCCATGTTCCAATTGGTATTCACATGGCTATGGCTATGTATCTATATGCTACTATGATTAACATCACAAATATGGAGAGAAG
>JAGPJJ010000166.1 GCA_018054505.1 Prevotella sp. | reverse complement strand
GTTCTATCGATGCTAACCGTGGTGACGCTCAGAACGGATGGGATACAGACCAGTTCCCAATCGACAACTACGAGTTGACACAGGCTATGCTTGAGATTATCCGCAATGGTGGTCTTGGCAATGGTGGTACAAACTTCGATGCTAAGCTTCGTCGTAACTCAACTGATCCTGAAGATCTATTCATCGCTCATATCAGCGGTATGGACGCTATGGCTCGCGCTTTGGAGAA
Source organism: Prevotella sp. (assembly GCA_018054505.1). Lineage (GTDB taxonomy): Bacteria > Bacteroidota > Bacteroidia > Bacteroidales > Bacteroidaceae > Prevotella. The sequence continues at coordinate 3,877 of JAGPJJ010000166.1, read as the reverse complement.
TGCAGCTGCAATCTTGGAAGAAAGTGCACTTCCTAAGATGAAGAAGGAGCGTTATGCTAGCTTTGACAATGGCATGGGTAAAGACTTCGAGGCTGGTAAACTTTCTTTCGAGCAGGTTTACGAATATGGCAAGAAGGTTGAAGAGCCAAAGCAGACTTCTGGTAAGCAGGAACTTTATGAGACAATTGTTGCATTATATGCAAAATAATTGATTATATGCCGAGATGTTAAGGTTTCAACTCGGTATATTATATGGAAAGGGCAGATTTTATCTGCCCTTTCTTTGTTTATATAAAAAAAATGTTTAACTTTGAAGCAACTTTAAAAACAACTAAAATATATATATGGCAGATAAGAGTAACCATTTAGTTATAATGGCTGGTGGAGTAGGGAGCCGATTTTGGCCGATGAGCACTCAGGAGTGTCCCAAGCAATTTATTGATGTCCTTGGCGTAGGCAGATCTTTACTACAGCTGACAATGGATCGTTTCAAAGATATTTGCGACCCGCAGAATGTATGGATTGTTACGAATAAGAAATATTTTGATAAATGTCACGAGCAACTGCCTGATGTACCATTAAAAAATATTCTTTTGGAGCCATGTCGTCGAAACACAGCTCCATGCATCGCTTATGTTAGTTGGAAAATAAAGTCTGTTGATCCTAAGGCTAATATTGTTGTCAGCCCAAGTGATCATATTGTTACAGATACGAATGAGTTTACACGTGTCGTAAAGTCATGCATGCAATTCACTGGTGAGACTGATGCTATTGTCACTCTTGGCATGAAACCAAGTCGCCCAGAGACTGGATATGGTTATATCCAAGCTGATCTTTCAGTACATTCTTCTCGTAACAAGGAAATATTCCGTGTTGATTCTTTCCGTGAAAAGCCTGATTTGATTACTGCCGAACAGTATATTCGCAAGAATAATTATTTTTGGAATGCAGGTATTTTTATTTGGAGTGTCAACACGATTGTCAATGCTTTCAGAGTTTATCAGCCTTCTATGGCAAAGTTGTTTGAGAGTATGCTCGGCATTTATAACACACCGCAAGAGCAGGAAATGATAGACAAGTGTTATTGTGAGTGCGATGATATCTCTGTCGACTATGCCATCATGGAGAAAGCAGAAGAAATCTTTGTTTGTCCTGCTAATTTCGGATGGAGTGATCTTGGCACATGGGGAAGTCTGCTCATGCAGAATCATAAAGACCTATATGGCAATAGTATTATTGGTGATAACATTTCTTTGTTTGATACCCATAACACCATCGTGCATGCACTGAAAGAGAAGAAGGTTGTTATCCAAGGTTTGGATGGATATATTGTAGCTGAAAACGATGATAAACTGTTGATTTGCAAACTTAGCGAAGAGCAGCGTATCAAGCAGTTTGCTGAAGATTAAGAATCATAAACAAATAAACTTTATATAAAAGGTATATAGAATACAAATAATTCATGGAAAAGAAAGTAGCTTTAATTACCGGTATCACAGGGCAGGATGGTTCTTATCTTGCAGAATTTTTGCTTGATAAGGGTTATGATGTTCATGGTACTATCCGTCGTTCATCAGTAGATTATCGTGAACGCATTGCTCACTTGGAGGGAAAACCAAATTTCCATCTTCATTATGCTGATCTCGGTGATTCAATGAGTATATTAGGCGTAATTGGAAAAGTTCGCCCAACAGAAATATATAATCTTGCCGCTCAGAGTCATGTTCAGGTTAGTTTCGACTCTCCTGAGTTCACTGCTGATGTAGATGCAGTTGGTGTATTGCGTGTCTTGGAGGCTGTTCGCCAATTAGGCATGACTGATACATGTAGAATTTATCAGGCATCAACATCTGAATTATATGGAAAAGTAGAGGAAGTTCCTCAGAATGAGAACACCCCATTCCATCCATACAGTCCTTATGCGGTTGCTAAGCAATATGGTTTCTGGATTGTAAGAGAATACCGTGAGGCTTACAATATGTATTGCTGTTCAGGTATTTTGTTTAATCATGAGAGTGAGCGTAGAGGTGAAACTTTCGTAACAAGAAAGATTACGCTTGCTGCTGCTCGCATCAAACAGGGCAAGCAGGAACAGCTCTTCCTAGGCAACTTGGGTTCACTTCGTGACTGGGGCTATGCTAAGGATTATGTAGAGTGTATGTGGCTCATTCTTCAGCACAACAAACCAGAGGATTTTGTCATTGCTACAGGCGTTCAGCATAGTGTGCGCGAATTCTGCTACTATGCTTTCAAGCGTGTAGGCATCGAATTGGAATTCAAGGGCGAAGGAATGGACGAGAAGGGCATTGATAAGGCTACCGGAAAGGTTCTTATCGAGGTTAGTCCTGACTTCTATCGTCCAACAGATGTTGTTAATCTTTGGGGTGATCCTACAAAGGCTAAGGCAGAACTGGGTTGGAATCCAAACCGAACAAGTTTCGAGGAACTTGTAAATATCATGGTCGACAGTGATATGGCAAAAGTCGCTTCTGACGGTGCCGCAGAACATGTGAGAACTAATTTGGCAGAATACCTTGAAAAGGGTATTGTGAAATAATCAAGATGTTAGATAAGAATAGTAAGATATATGTTGCCGGTCATCACGGTCTTGTAGGATCGGCAATTTGGAATAACCTTAAATCAAGAGGTTATAATAATTTGATTGGTCGTGGTCATCACGAACTCGACCTGACCGATCAGTATGCTGTAGAGAAGTTCTTTGATGAAGAGCGTCCCGATGCAGTAGTTCTTGCTGCTGCATTCGTTGGCGGCATCATTGCCAATTCTCTTTATCGTGCCGATTTCATTATGCAGAACATGAAGATTCAGTGTAATGTAATCAGCAATGCATATTCACATGGAGTAAAGAAGTTGTTGTTTTTGGGTAGTACATGTATCTATCCTAAAAATGCGCCACAGCCAATGAAAGAAGAGGCTTTGCTCACTTCTCCCTTGGAATATACAAATGAAGAATATGCAATCGCAAAGATTGCCGGACTAAAGATGTGTGAGAGCTATAATTTGCAGTATGGCACAAACTATATTGCTGTTATGCCAACCAACCTCTATGGTCCTAACGACAATTTCCATTTAGAGAATAGCCATGTCATGCCGGCTATGATGCGTAAGATTTATTTGGCAAAACTCATCCATGATAACGATTGGGATGAGATTCGTGTTGATATGGACAAGCGTCCTATCAATCCTACCGATAAGTTATGCGCAATCATTGGTGAAGGAAATGTCGACGGAACGAATGATAAGGACCGTATTCTTAAAGCTCTTGCTTTCTATGGAATAGAAGACAACAAGGTTACCCTTTGGGGTGACGGCAGTCCGCTACGTGAGTTCCTATGGAGCGAAGACATGGCAGACGCTAGTGTTCACGTATTATTAAATGTAGACTTCAAGGATATTATCGGTATAGAGAAATATTCCAGTGTCTTCTATGGTGCTAAGATCAACGGTGCAGTAGACCGCAACAACAGTGAAGGTCGTGGTGGAGCATTACCTAAGTTAGGTGAGATTCGCAACTGTCACATCAATGTTGGAACAGGCAAGGAACTCACGATTAAGGAACTAGCCAATCTTGTTGTCAAGACCGTAGGTTTTGAGGGCGATGTTATCTGGGATGACAGCAAACCAAATGGAACTCCACGCAAGTTGATAGATGTAGAAAAGCTTCATCGTCTTGGTTGGACTCACAAGGTTGAGATTGAGGCAGGTGTTGAGCGTCTTTATGAATGGTATAGAGATTCATTGAAGAAGTAATCATTTCCCCAAAATATTCGTATGCACAAGTATAGTGCATCATCAAAAGAGGCGGTTTACCGCCTCTTTTTTTATGGTATAATCTGTTGTATTACTTATTATTGCT
>JAGPJJ010000034.1 GCA_018054505.1 Prevotella sp. | reverse complement strand
ACCAGCAGAAACAATACCACCAGCATAGCCTGCACCTTCACCACATGGGAAAAGACCTGCAATACGAACATGCTGAAAAGTTTCTCTATCCCTCAGTATGCGTACAGGACTTGAAGTTCTTGTTTCAGCAGCTATCATTACAGCTTCATTAGTAAGGAATCCATGTGCATTCTTGCCAAAAGTTTTAAAGCCTTCCTGCAAACGAGAGCTAACAAATTCAGGCATCCAGAAATGTAACGGACTACTTATAAGTCCAGGAGCATAAGAACTCTTTGGAAGATCGTAACTAAGATGTCTGTTTACAAAGTCGGACATACGCTGCGCAGGGGCAGTCTGCTTCATATTGCCTTGTTGCCAGCAATTCTTTTCAAACTGCTCTTGAAATCTCATAACACTGAGGGCATCTTCATTCTCATCACCAGACATCTTTGAACAATCATCAGGATGAACTTCAACAACCATACCACTGTTACTCCATGCTGTTCCACGATTACTTGGGCTCATGCCATTTACAACAATCTGCTCTTTATCAGTAGCAGCTGGTATAACAAAGCCACCAGGACACATACAGAAACTATATACGCCACGTCCATCTACTTGGGTTACAAAAGAGTATTCTGCAGCAGGAAGATATTTTCCCCTACCGTCTTTATTATGATACTGTATCTGATCTATGAGTTCACTCGGATGTTCAAGACGCACGCCAACTGCAATCCCCTTTGCCTCTATCTCAATTTTAGAATCATTAAGATAGCGATATACGTCACGGGCACTATGACCAGTGGCAAGGATTACAGGACCATGGAATTCCATCTGTTTCTCATCATTCAAAGAAACAGCCTCAACACCAACAACTTTATCACCTTCAAGGATAAGACTCGTCATCTTAGTAAGGAAATGCACCTCACCACCACAAGCAACAATAGTATTACGCATGTTCTCGATAACGCCAGGTAACTTATCTGTACCTATATGCGGATGAGCATCAGCAAGGATAGACTCAGAAGCGCCATGTTGACAAAACACATTAAGAATCTTATCAACTGATCCACGTTTCTTACTACGAGTATAAAGTTTGCCATCACTATAAGCTCCGGCACCACCTTCACCAAAACTATAATTGCTTTCGTCGTCAACTTTCTGTGTCTTGGTAATCAATGCTAAATCCTTCTTTCGCTCACGAACGTCCTTTCCACGTTCAATAACGATTGGACGAATACCAAGTTCAATTAATCTTAGAGAAGCAAAAAGTCCACCAGGTCCCTCTCCTACAACAATTACTTGTGGGCAATTTTCAACATTAGGATATTCTGTAGTAACATACTGTTCATCTTGTGGGAACTCATTAATATATGTACGAACCTTCAGATTGACGTATACCTGTCTATGTCGGGCATCAATACTTCTATTAAGCACTCTCACCTGATTAATGGTGCGAACGTCTAATCCTTTATCTTCGGCAATAAACCGTTTAATATTTTCTTCAGTGAAAGCCACCTGTGGCAAAACACGAATTTGATATTCATTTATCATGGGTACAAAGTTACAAAAAATGAAGCTAATATCGAAATTATCAATGATTTAGTTGGTCATAATAATAATTCTTAGTATTTTTGCCCCAGAAATCATTCAAATTGAAAGGTATTGATTAGTTTTTCGAGTTATTTGCCACTTTTGTAGTGCTGGTTTTAAAACTCGGATATGATTATAACTGACGATTATAGTTTAATTTCAATAGCGATAAGCCACTATTGTCAAGTGGTCGCACAACATTAAACCATTAGTAAATGAAAGTATTAAAATTCGGTGGAACATCTGTTGGTTCCGTACAAAGCATTCTTAGCTTAAAGAATATTGTAGAGAAAGAGGCTAAAAGACAGCCTGTAGTAGTTGTTGTAAGTGCACTTGGTGGCATAACGGACAAATTGATTTCCACATCAACATTGGCACTACAACACGATGATAGTTGGAAATATGAATTCGACCAAATGGTTGATCGTCATCACAAGATGATAGACACAATTATCACAGATACAAAAAATCGTGAAGACTTATTCAACACCGTGGATTCTCTCTTTGAACAATTGAGAAGCATTTATTTTGGTGTTTATCTGATACATGATTTAAGCGAAAAAACTCAAAATGCTATTGTTAGTTATGGTGAACGTTTATCAAGTAACATTGTAGCAACTCTTATTAAAGGTGCGAAATGGTTTGATAGTCGCGAATTTATAAAGACCGAACGAATTAATGGTAAAAATGCACTTGATAGTGAATTAACAAATAAGTTAGTAAAAAATACATTTAAAGACCTTCCTCATATTTCATTAATTCCTGGATTCATCAGTCGTGATCGCGATACTGACGAGATAACAAATCTAGGACGTGGAGGAAGTGACTATACTGCTGCAATTATCGCTGCAGCACTCAATGCCGAAGTATTGGAGATATGGACTGATGTTGATGGCTTCATGACTGCCGATCCAAGAGTTATTAAAACTGCATACACAATTAACGAACTCAGTTATATTGAGGCTATGGAGTTATGTAACTTTGGTGCTAAAGTTATATACCCACCAACAATATATCCTGTCTGCATAAAGAATATACCTATTAGAGTTAAGAACACATTCAATCCTGAAAATCCAGGAACTGTTATTAAGAATAAGATTGATGATGACAAAAAACCTATTAAGGGTATAAGTTCTATCAATGGAACTGCGCTCATCACTGTAACAGGTCTTTCTATGGTGGGTGTGATTGGTGTGAATCGCCGAATTTTCACAGCTCTTGCTAATGAAGGTATTAGTGTGTTTATGGTTTCTCAGGCTTCTTCAGAGAATTCTACAAGTATTGGCGTACGTGAAGAAGATATTGAAGAGGCTATAAAAGTGCTGAACGAAGAGTTTGCCACCGAAATAGAAGATGGTGCTATGTTCCCTATGCATGCAGAATGCGGTCTTGCAACAGTAGCTATCGTCGGCGAAAACATGAAGCATGCTGCAGGTATTGCTGGTAAACTATTTGGCACATTAGGACGAAGCGGTATTAGCGTCATTGCTTGTGCTCAGGGTGCAAGCGAAACAAATATATCATTCGTTGTAAAAAGCGAATCATTAAGAAAATCATTAAATGTTCTTCATGATTCATTCTTCCTTTCAGACTACAAAGTTCTAAACTTATTCATTTGTGGAGTTGGAACTGTTGGCGGCAAACTTATCGAGCAGATTCGCAATCAATATGAAGAATTAAAGGAAAGAAGTCAATTGAAACTGAATGTTGTTGGTATTGCAAGTTCAAAGAATGCGATCTTCTGTCGTGACGGAATTGATCTATCTAACTATAAGGACGTTTTAAAGACATCAGAAACAAGTAGTCCTGAAAAGCTAAAGGAAGCTATTTTAGGAATGAACATTTTCAATAGTGTATTTGTTGACTGTACAGCTAGTAAAGATATAGCAGCTTTATATCAGAGTTTCTTAGAAAACAATATCAGCGTAATTGCTGCAAACAAAATTGCTGCCAGTGGTGAATATGACAAATATGTAGAGCTGAAAAAGACAGCACTGAAACGTGGAATCAAATTCAGATTTGAGACGAATGTGGGTGCAGGTCTTCCTATTATCGGAACGATTAATGACCTAAGGAACTCTGGTGATAAGATACTGAAAATAGAAGCAGTATTAAGTGGAACATTAAACTTTATCTTTAATGAAATCAGCAGTGATGTTCCTTTCTCAGAGACTGTAAAAAGAGCAAAAGAAAAAGGATACAGCGAACCTGATCCACGTATTGATTTAAGCGGTAAAGACGTGATAAGAAAACTTGTAATTCTTGCACGCGAAGCTGGCTACAGAGTAGAACAGGACGACGTGGAGAAGCATCTATTTGTACCACAAGAATATTTTGACGGAAGCATAGATGATTTCTGGAAGAATCTTACAAAACTAGACGCCGATTTCGAAACAAGAAGAAAGAAACTTGAAAAAGAAGATAAGAAATGGCGCTTTGTTGCAGTTATGGACGGTGGAAAAACAAGCGTGGAACTAAAGGCTATCGAAAGAAATCATCCATTCTATAACCTTGAAGGAAGCAATAATATCGTACTTCTTACAACAGAAAGATACAAAGAATATCCTATGTTAATTCAGGGTTATGGCGCAGGAGCTAGCGTGACTGCAGCTGGAGTATTCGCAAATATTATGTCTATAGCTAACATTTAGAATTATGAAACATATAATCATACTTGGTGACGGTATGGCTGACCATGCTGTTGAAAGATTAGGGAATAAGACACTGCTGCAATATGCAGAAACACCATACATGAACATGTTGGCTAAAATGGGTAGAACAGGAAGACTTAACACCATTCCAGAGGGTTTTCTTCCAGGATCAGAAGTAGCTAACACTGCCATTCTAGGATACGATTTAAACAAAGTTTATGAAGGTCGCGGACCACTTGAAGCTGCATCTATTGGATATATCATGCAGCCAGAAGACATGGCTATCAGATGCAATATTGTAGAGTTAGAAAATGGATTGATTAAGAATCATCACGGCGGACATCTAACAACAGAAGAAGGAGACGTGCTGATAAAGTATCTTGACGACAAACTTGGCAACGATAAGATAAAATTCATCACGGGTATACAATATCGCCATCTATTAGTCATTAAAGGTGGAAATAAACATATTACTTGTGCTCCACCTCATGACCATCCTAACGAGGAATGGAAGAAACTTCTTGTTAAACCAGAAGAGAATTATGTTGAAACTGATTCTTCAAGAATGAGTCCACAAGAAACAGCTGATTTGATAAACGAACTGATATTAAAGAGCCAGAAATTGCTCGCAGAACATCCTTTCAATAATGGAAGAGCAGAAAAAGCAAACAGTATATGGCCTTGGAGTGGTGGCTACAGACCTTCAATGAAAACTCTTATGCAACTGTTTCCTGACATTAAATCGGGAAGTGTTATTTCGGCCGTTGACCTTATACGTGGCATAGGACATTATGCTGGACTTGACGTGATAAAAGTTAAGGGAGCAACGGGGCTAGCTGATACGAATTATGAAGGGAAGGCACAAGCTGCTATTGAAGCTCTAAAAAAACAAGACTTTGTTTTTCTACACATCGAGGCTAGTGACGAAGCTGGGCATGACGGAGATTTAGATTTAAAACTCAAAACAATTGAAAATCTAGACTCAAGAATAGTTAAACCTGTATATGAAGAGGTGATAAATTGGAATGAGCCTGTTTGTATTGCAGTTTTACCCGACCACCCTACTCCCGTAGAAATACGCACTCATGTGAAAGAGCCTGTACCATTTATTATTTGGTATAAGGGTATAGAGCCTGATGATGTAAGCACATACGATGAAATGAGTTGTGTAAGCGGCAGTTACGGTCAGCTGAACTTGAATGAATTTATGGAAACATTTATGAAAATAAAATAAGTTATGAAATACTATAGCACAAATAAAGAAGCACCAATTGCAACTCTTGAAGAAGCTGTCGTAAAAGGTCTGGCTCCTGATAAAGGCCTTTATATGCCAGAAAACATCAATAAATTACCAAAAACATTCTTTGATAACATACAAGATATGTCGTTTCAAGAAATAGCTTTTGAAGTTGCAAAAGCTTTTTTTGGTGATGATGTAGAGACAAGTGCATTGAAAGATATTGTATATGACACGTTGTCTTTCGACGTTCCTGCTATAAAAGTTGAGAATAACATCTATTCTCTCGAACTATTTCATGGTCCAACTCTTGCATTCAAGGATGTTGGTGCAAGATTTATGGCTAGACTTCTGCAATATTTCATAAAGAAAGAAGGACAAAAATCAGTTACAGTTCTTGTTGCTACTTCAGGTGATACAGGTTCAGCTGTAGCAAACGGATTTCTCGGTGTAGAAGGTATTCATGTAGATGTGCTTTATCCAAAAGGTAAAGTAAGCAAGATTCAGGAGAGCCAGTTTACAACTCTTGGCAAAAACATAACAGCTATAGAGATAGATGGTGTGTTTGATGACTGTCAGAGTCTTGTAAAACAAGCATTTATGGACGAAGAATTGAATGCAAACAAGAAGCTAACATCTGCTAACAGTATAAACGTAGCGCGTTTCCTTCCTCAGGCATTCTACTATTTCTATGCGTATGCACAACTCAAGAAACAAAACAAGACTGACAACATGGTGGTATGCGTACCTAGTGGAAACTTTGGAAACATCTGTGCTGGAATATTTGCTCATGAAATGGGATTACCTATCAAGAGATTTATTGCAGCTAACAATGCGAATGACATATTTTATAAGTATCTGCAAAGCGGAAAATATGAACCAAAGCCTAGCAAACAAACTTTAGCAAATGCTATGGACGTAGGTGATCCGTCAAACTTTGCACGCATATACGACTTATTTGGAGGTAGCCATGAAAAGATTACCAATCTTATAAGTGGAGCCACATATACTGATGATATGATTAAATCCACAATGACGACATGCTATAATGATACTAAATATATTTTAGATCCGCATGGTGCATGTGGCTATAAAGCTTTAAAAGAAGGACTCAAAGACGGAGAAACTGGAGTCTTTTTAGAAACAGCTCATCCGGCTAAGTTCAAAGAAAAAGTTGACGACATTTTGAAAATAGACATTGAAATACCGTCACGTCTAGCAGAATTTATGAAAGGTAAAAAGCAAAGTATAGAAATGAAAAATAGCTTTGCTGATTTCAAGGAATTCTTGCTCGAACAGTAATTTATAAAAAATATAAAAGATTGCGTATATTGTCATGAAAATTAAGTAACTTTGCCGATTAAGACAAGAATAGCAAAGTTATTATGGACGAATATATTGAGATAAAAGGCGCACGCGTAAATAATTTAAAAAACGTATCACTTAATATCCCTCGCAATAAATTTATTACCATAACCGGAGTTTCCGGTTCGGGAAAGTCTTCGCTGGCTTTCGACACATTATATGCCGAAGGTCAGCGAAGATACGTAGAAAGCCTCTCATCATACGCCAGACAGTTTCTAGGACGTATGAGCAAACCAGAATGCGACTTCATTAAAAGCATTCCTCCAGCAATAGCAATAGAACAAAAAGTTATTTCGCGCAATCCACGTTCAACTGTTGGAACAACTACCGAAATATATGAATATATGCGTTTGCTGTTTGCACGCATTGGACGAACTTATTCTCCTGTAAGTGGCGAAGAAGTTAAGCGTCACACACCTGAAGACGTAGTGAAATGCAGCCTTACATATTCAAAGGGTACCAAATTCATGATCATTGCGCCTTTGCATGTTGTTGAAGGACGTAGCGTTGAAAAGCAACTTGAAATGTATATCAAGGAAGGTTATTCCAGAGTATATGTTAATGATGAAGTCGTAAGAATCGAGGATATCCTTTCTGATAATCAAGCAAAAAATATCTCGGATATATATCTTGTTATAACAAGAATGAGCGTTGATGACACAAAAGATGCCATATCAAGACTTACAGACTCTGCAGAAACTGCGTTCTATGAAGGTGATGGATTGTTAAAGCTAGTATTTCTTCCAGGAAATATCACGTATGAATTCTCTACTAGATTTGAAGCAGACGGCATTAAGTTTGAAGAGCCCAACGATAATATGTTCTCTTTCAACTCTCCTCTTGGAGCATGTCCTACTTGTGAAGGCTTTGGAAATGTAATCGGCATTGACGAGAAACTTGTCATTACAAATTCTTCACTAAGTGTTTATGATGGATGCGTTCAATGTTGGCATGGAGATAAAATGGGAGTTTGGAAAACGGAATTCTGTCGTCGTGCAGCAAAAGATAACTTTCCTATTTTTGAACCTTATTATAAACTGACACAAAAACAAAAAGACATGCTATGGCATGGTTTACCATGCGAAAGCAAACTGAATATAAAAGAAAAGATTTGTATTGATAGTTTCTTCCAAATGGTGAAAGAAAATCAATATAAAATACAATACCGTGTGATGCTAAGTAGATATAGAGGTAAAACTGTATGTCCAGACTGTCATGGAACCAAACTAAAAAAAGAGGCAACATGGGTGAAGATTAACGGTATGAGTATCACTGATTTAGTAGAAGCTCCTATCATAAACTTAAAAGATTGGTTTGACAAACTAGTACTTGACGAGCATGATGCTGGAATTGCCAAACGTCTTTTAACTGAAATAAAAAATAGACTTGGATTCTTGGTTGAAGTTGGATTAGGATACCTTACTCTCAACAGACAGTCAAATACACTAAGCGGTGGAGAAAGCCAGCGTATAAACCTTACAACATCACTAGGTTCATCACTTGTCGGTTCGCTATATATTTTAGACGAGCCTAGTATTGGTCTTCACAGCAGAGACACAGACAGACTGATAAACGTATTAAAAGATTTACAAAGTCTGGGCAACACCGTAATGGTTGTTGAGCATGATGAAGAGATAATGAGAGCTTCTGATTATCTAATTGATGTAGGTCCGGATGCAGGTTCAAATGGTGGAGAAATTGTCTTTGAAGGTGATACCAAACAACTAAACGACAAGGATAAATCATTAATCGATAAATTTCCTCGCTCATACACCGTTAAATATCTTACAGGAGAATATTCTATCGCAAAAGCCAAATCAAGACGAAGTTGGAATAAGTTCATCACACTCAACGGAGCGAGAATGAACAATTTAAGAGGTATTGATGTAAAAATACCACTGAACATATTTACATGCGTGACTGGTGTATCAGGCTCAGGAAAGTCTAGTCTTATCAAGGGTATATTATATCCTGCTATGAAACGCCATTTAGATGAGGTTGCTGATGCACCTGGAGAATATACATCTCTTGACGGTGACTGGAAAGACATTAAACATGTTGAATTCGTTGATCAAAACCCAATAGGTAAAAGTACACGTTCAAACCCTGCAACATACGTAAAAGCGTATGACGCCATCAGACAATTGTTTGCAGAGCAACCACTTGCTAAGCAACAAGGATACACTGCACAATATTTTTCTTTTAATACAGAAGGCGGTAGATGTGAAGAATGCAAAGGAGCAGGCGTCATCAATGTTGAAATGCAGTTCATGGCCGACTTAGAGCTAGAATGTGAAGCATGTCACGGAAAAAGATTCAAACATGACATCTTAGAAGTAAGATTCCAAGAAAAGAATATTTACGACGTGCTTAACATGACTGTGCTTGAAGCCATTGATTTCTTTGGAGAATACAATCAAAAGGTTATTGTAAACAGGCTTAAGCCGCTTGCTGAAGTTGGACTTGGATATATCAAACTAGGTCAGAATTCTAGTAGTCTTTCTGGTGGAGAGAATCAAAGAGTTAAACTGGCTTACTTCATTGGTCAGGAGAAACAAGATCCTACAATGTTCATATTCGACGAACCAACTACTGGACTCCATTTTCATGATATCCAACGTCTGCTAAAGGCATTTAATGCCCTGATAGAAAGAGGTCACACAGTACTTGTAATTGAACATAATCTTGATGTGATAAAATGTGCTGACTACGTAATAGACCTTGGTCCTGACGGAGGAGACAAAGGAGGAAATCTTGTATGTGAAGGCACTCCAGAAGATATTGCTGCATGTGAAGAAAGCATAACAGGAAAATTCTTAAAAGATAAACTTTAAAAATCCTTATTATCAAAAGCGAACTAAGCATAGTAATCCCATGCTATAACCAGATATGCGTAGAATTGGTTAAAGCGCTTAGTACTCAATGTGAAAACATTGAGGGATTACACTATGAGATAATCGTTGCTGACGATGGAAGCAGCAACGAACATACGCGCGTTGTCAATAAGGAAATTTTAGAACTTGACAACATACAGTACATTATCAGGAAAAGTAATGTCGGACGAGCTGCTATAAGGAATTTCCTAGCTAAAGAGGCGCAGTATAAATGGTTGCTATTTATTGATAGCGACATGAGCGTTGACAACGATGAATTTATACTGAAATATTTAGAACAAGACGACAAGTTTGATGTTATATATGGTGGTTATAGTTTAGCTTTCGGCGACAGTTCTAACCTAAGATATATATATGAGAAAAATGCCGAAAAAGCACACGTTGCTTCAAAACGCAAGTGCCACTCATATTTAGACTTACATACAGCCAATCTATTAATTTCACGCGAAGTGATTCTGTCTATTCCTTTCGACGAGAGAATTAAGAACTATGGCTACGAAGACGTATTACTTGGGAAAAAACTTAAAGAAAACAATATAGAAATTCTGCATATTGATAATCAATTGACACTGGACAATTACGAATCAAACGAAGATTATCTTGAGAAAACAAAAGAAGGTTTGCATACCTTAAAGGTGTTTTCAAATGAACTTCATGGCTATTCACGACTATTGACAATAGCCGAAAGACTATCACAATATCATCAAAGATGGATTATCAAACTGTTTTGGAAGATAAGCCAAAAACATTTAGAAAGAAAACTAATAAGTAAAAAACCAAGTTTATTTGCCTATACAATTTACAAACTAGGCTATTTTATTTCAATTTTCTAGGAATAGAATTTAAGTTCACAAGCCACTTATCATTTATATAAACCATATTCAACACAAAGGTTGCTTTCCCAACAATATGTGAATCTCCCCCTATCGTGTCTTTTTCTAGATAATTGGTCACGTTTACTTTAACAGTAGCCAAAGAATCATCATTAAGATAAGTAACCTCTCCTATTTCACAAGCAGCACCTTCTTCCATAGATTTAAGCATATCCACATCAACTTGATGCACTTGACTAGCTTCAAATCTCAACCATTTTTCAGACTCAGGAGTAACATAATGAAGTGCTTTTTGATATTGCCAATTAAAGTAATGGCAAGAAAAAGAATCAGCATTTTCAGTGAGACTGTCTTCACTTCCAGGATGATTGCAAGATATAAAATTTAACATTACAATAATGAACATTATTGTAGAAAATATATTCTTTAATGCCTTTGAGAGACTAAAAATCATATTAAATTCATTAATTTAGGACAAAGGTAGCCAATTTCTTTGGTATTTTCATCTTTTCTTAATAATTTTGTAGAAAAGAAATATCATAATGCTGAAGTTTATCTCGTTCGGCAGTGGAAGTAGTGGCAATTGTTACTATTTATATACAGAAACTGACGGATTACTTATTGATGCCGGAATAGGGGTAAGAACCCTGAAAAAGCATTTTAAGAACTATGGATTACAAATGACAAATGTACATCATTTGCTTATAACTCACGACCATGCTGATCACATAAAATCAGTTGGAAGTATAAGTAATGATTACTCTGTCAACGTGTATACAACTAATTCTGTTCACAACGGAATTGAAAACAATTATTGTGTTAGAAAAAAAATAAACAATGGCTGTGTGAAAGTCATTGAAAAGGATAAGCCCTTCACACTTGGAGAGTTTAGGGTTACGCCTTTTGAAGTTCCTCATGACAGCACTGACAATGTAGGATATAAGATAGAACACGACGGAGTAACATTCGTCTTGATGACCGACATTGGTCACATTACTGATGATATGCATAAATACATCAGCGATGCCAACTATCTTGTAATCGAAGCCAACCATGACGAGGAAATGCTATCCAACGGACCATATCCAGCACATCTAAAGATTAGAATTTCTGGACCTAATGGTCATTTGAGTAATTCGGAATGTGGAAGTGCATTGGCAGAATATGCAACTCCTAAATTGAAGCATGTTTGGCTATGCCATTTAAGTGAAGAAAACAATCACCCTGTATTGGCACAAAAGACAATAGAAACAACGCTTAAAGCGCATGGCATCATAGCAGGACTAGACTTCAAATTGGAAGTCTTGAAACGCAAAATTCCTAGTGAGATTTACAATCTCATTTAGAATGGCAATCCTACTGCAAAATGAAAAGCAAAATCTCTGCTTAGATTCGGATGGAATATGGCATAATGTTCTTTTTCTGTTTCATAAGCAGGATTTATAGCTTTCATTGCCATATCAAACCTTATGATGAAATAACTGAAATTCAATCGCAACCCTACTCCATAAGCTAATGCAATTTGCTTATAAAACTCATTTATTTTAAATTGTCCTCCAGGTTGTTCCTCGTAATTGCGAAGCGTCCAAATATTACCCGCATCTACGAAAGCAGCACCGTCAAACTTCCAGAACAATGATGTTCTGTATTCTACATTCATATCAAGTTTCATATCACCAGTCTGGTTGATGAAATCTATTCGTCCATCAGTTCCTTTATACTTTCCTGGTCCCAACTCTCTGACGCTCCATCCTCTCACACTGTTTGCACCACCTGAGAAATATCGCTTTTCAAATGGCAACACATCACTATTTCCATAAGGCCATGCTATTCCAAATCCCAAATGCATAGCTAAAGAGTTGCTCGTGTCAAATCTTAACAAGTGGGTGTAATCAAAATCAAATTTAGCATACTGCGCATAAGCTATATTAAATAAGGTGTATTGTCCATTGCTATTTTTCTTGAAATCAAAAGCTCTAGACAATCCGTTAAGAATATTACCAGCAGTCTCTACATTAGCTCTCACAACATTTATACCATCATTATAAGTGATGCCGGCACCCATTTTCATGATAAACAAATCTTCATAGTTATATCTAAGTATGGCATTTCTATTACTTACACTATCAAGATAATCATGTTTAAACGTCGGACTTATCCATGGCATATAGACATAGTTAAGATCCAGCAAGTCTATTCTATAAGACAAATGGTGCTTTGGCTCACTCCATCTGTGTCTCCATGCAGCAGAGAATATTCGTCTATGGAATTCAGGACGATTTTGCAGATTATAATTCAATGATAATTCTGATGTTGCATTACTACGTTTTTTAAACGCATTCGAAAGAAAAGGAGCTAAAAATCTAGGAAACTGAAGTTTACCCTCAATATTATATTCCTCATAATTCTGATTCTGATAACCTTCAAGACCCGTTATTGCCTCAAAAGCACCACGTAACTGAATACTGAATAATTCAGAACCTTTAAAAAGGTTTCTGTTCTCCCATGTCAAACTTGCTGCTGCACCCAAATCACCAGCAGTATTTGTTCCTTCTGGTTGAAAAGATAATGTGTTTGGTTTATTGGTGCTCAATTGTATATCACAATCCAACAAGGTTGTATCGGGATGCTCCCTAAAACTAATATTCGTAAATCTAACAGCCTGTAAGCGCGCAAACTTATTATATGTATTTTGCAACTCGCTATTATTATAAAGCTTTCCTTCTTCCAAAGCTGTTGTATAGCGTAGCACACTGTTTCGAAGATGAATTTTCACGGTATCGCCGCTAAGAAAATTTATTTTATTTATCGTATAACAAGGATGCAACGTGTCTGGTGAAGAACTAGTAACACGATACGGCAAAAGATGCAACACTATGTTTATATCCTTACTATTTCTTGCTGAGTCAGCACTATAAATAATATAATCCTTGTGAAACTTATAATAACCGTTATCAAGAAGAAAGTTAGTTATATTCTTGCGTTCTGCATCCAACACATCAACAGTAAATTTGCTTCCACTAAGAAGTTTCGGCTTAAAAGGATAGCGCATATTCTTGTTTACAAGCAGTTTAGCAATTACACTATCCTTGATATCATATTTCACAGAGTTTATATAATATGGATCCTTTGGATGTAGCAGATAAATAGCTTTTATTTTCTTTCCTCTAACTTTTGTCTTAATCTCTGCCGTTGCATGCATATATCCCATATTATGCATTGCCGTAGTCAAATCATTAAGTGAACGATTTGCCATCAAAGTATCATATACGACTGGTTTTTCACCAATATTCTTTAAAGTTCTATTAATCCATTTTGCTGAGTCTTTTCCTGCTAATGAATATGTTCCAAGTGGTATTTTGAATATTGAAAACCACTTAGAGTTTGCTTTCTGGCGAACATACGCCTGAAGCATCGCCGGATCAAGTTCCTTGTTGTCTGATTCAACTCTTACACTTTCAAGCAAATACTTATTCTCTGGTATAAACTTAGAAGCATTACACGACATCAAAAGAACTATTGCCGATATATATATATATAACTTAATTTTATTCATTTATCATTATTTTCATGCAAACGAGAACAAACAAATCAAATTTAATCAAATGTTTTGTCAACTGTTACCTTATCTTATGCAAAGATAGTGCAAGCCGAACACAATACAAAATAAAAAATGATTTTTATAGCTAATTCGCATGAATTTAACGTCTAAACTCTCTTATAAAAACAGTACTTCAGATATATTTTCTGCATAAAGTCTGCTAAAAACAAATATAATATTGTATTTTAAAATCAATATTCGAATAATTATTCAAGAGGTTTCTCTAGTGTTGTTTTTATAATTAGCTACGCAGCTACGTATTAAGTTACTCGTCTTATTATCAATACTTTACAAACTTAAAACAACAAAATCAACTACGGTAAGCTACGTTTTTACTACGTACTTTTTTGCGTTTTACGAAGCAATGCACTCCAATATGATAAGAAACGCAATGCATTACTTCGTAAAACGCACCCTAAAACATCGTGTATTGCAATGCATTGCTTCGTAAAACGCAAACCTTGATTGATATTTATGTAAATA
>JAGPJJ010000033.1 GCA_018054505.1 Prevotella sp. | reverse complement strand
TATAACATGTAGATAAACATAACGATACTGATGATAAACATAATTAAATACATAGTTATTTCTCCTAAATTTTAAATGATGTATGGCTTTTTGTAGCCTTATTAAAAACTAAGCAAACCATTGCGTAAATGGTAAATGCATAACAGACAATAGTGAATAATATCATATTTGACTTATTTGTTTAATAATATTTTATTTACCATTGTATATGCCAAATGCGTGCCATATCTAGTTCGTGTTATCTAACTATCAGAATAACAATAAGTTAGCCAATTATGTAGCTATTTTTACCACAATTATAACCATACCATAATGAAATGGTTTCCTTACCGAAATGAAAAGTACTGTGGAGTAATTTGTTCAATTTTTCATAGTTTCTGAAATAATGTCTATATTTGCATAATAAGTAGGATTTACTGAAATCAATTATTGTATGAATACATTGCTTATTATAGACGATGAACCCATTATTCGCAAACTTTTGTCAAGAATGATGGAACTTGAAGGATATGAAGTGTGGCAGGCTGCAGATTGCGCTCATGGCATGCAGCAGATAAAGTTACATCAGCCCCAAATAGTTATCTGTGATGTTTTTTTACCAGATGGAAATGGGGTAGATATGGTTGCTAAGATAAAAGCTGATGCTCCATACCGAGAGGTAATTTTGCTTACAGCACATGGTAATATACCGGATGGTGTTCAGGCTATTAAAAATGGCGCTTTTGACTATATCACAAAGGGCGATGATAATAATAAGATAATTCCTATTGTAAGCAGAGCTATGGATCATGTAAATCGTAACTTGGCTTTGTCTGAAGGAAATGATGCAAAAACAAAAGTTAATAATAAAATTGCTGCACCAAATTCTTTTGACACTATCATTGGAAACTCGATTTTGATTAAACAAGCAGAAGAACTGGCTAAAAAAGTTTCAGCAACTGATGTGCCTGTTCTGTTAACTGGTGAAACAGGTACTGGTAAAGAAGTTTTTGCACAGGCTATTCATAATTCTAGTTCCCGTCATAGTAATTCTATTATGGCAATAAATTGTTCTGCATTTAGTAGCGACTTGCTAGAAAGTGAATTGTTTGGCTATCGTGCAGGCTCTTTCACAGGTGCATCTAAAGATAAGAAAGGATTACTTGAAGTTGCAAATCATGGAACTTTATTTCTTGATGAAATCGGCGAGATGGCTTATCCTCTTCAAGCAAAGCTATTAAGATTTTTGGAATCAGGTGAATATATCAAAATAGGTGATACTGTACCATCAAAAGTTGACGTACGTATTATTTCAGCAACGAATCGTGATCTTAAAAAAGAAATTTCGGTTAATAATTTTCGTGAAGATTTATTTTATAGATTATCAGTATTTCAAATACACTTGCCTGCTTTGCGTCAGCGTCGCAGTGATATTCCATTGCTTGCAAAGTCATTTCTTGATAGGTATTCTACTAAATTAAATAAAAAAATAGATGGAATGACAAATGAGTTCATTGAGGCAATTACCAATGCTGAATGGCGTGGAAATGTTCGTGAATTGAAAAATGTTATGGAACGCAGTGCAATAGTTTGTGATTCACAACTAACTTTACAGGACCTTCCTCTTGATTTGCAATTCTCTGAATCTTCTGTGAAAGTGTCTGATTTAATTAAAAATAATTCAAATGAATTGGATTCTGAAAATGAACTTGGGAACAATGATTTTGAACTTGCAAAAATTGAAAAACGTCACATAGCTAGAGTCTTACAATATACAAAAGGAAATAAAACTGAGGCAGCACGACTACTTAAAATAGGACTTACAACACTATATCGAAAAATTGATGAGTATGGTTTCAAAGCATAAAGCTAATGAATATCTCAACATTATAGTGTATGTTTGAAAATTAAAAATGGTTGCAAATCTACTTTGCAACCATTTCCTTTATTGAAACTAATTATTATTTCATAAACACAAAATATACAGCGGCAATCAAACAGAAAAAAGCAGCGAGATGATTCCAATGAAGTCCATCTCCTTTAAACATCAATGTTGCCATCAATCCAAATATAATCAGCGATATAACTTCTTGAATAACTTTTAGTTGTACCAAGCTAAATGGACCGCCATTATCAACGAATCCTATTCTGTTTGCTGGAACCTGACAACAGTACTCAAAGAATGCTATTGCCCAACTAAATGCTATAACGCCAATCAAAGGCCAACTACTACTAATACCTGTCTGTTGTAATTTTAAGTGTCCATACCATGCGAATGTCATAAAGACATTACTGCATATCAATAATAAAATAGTATATATTGCGTTCATTAATTTATCCTTGTAGTTTTTTTGCCATGTTAGCAGCGGCTCTGCGTCCGTCACCCATAGCTAATATTACGGTAGCTCCACCACGTACGATGTCTCCACCTGCATAGATATTACTTATGCTTGATTTCATATTATCGTCAACGGCAATTGTATTTTTGCGTCCAAGTTCCAAACCTTCAATACTCTTAGGTACTAGTGGGTTAGGAGACACACCAACTGCAACAATTACTTGATCACATTCAAGTGTTACTGTTTGTCCAGTAACCTCTGGGCGACAACGACCACTTTGATCAGGCTCACCAAGTTTCATTACATCAAGTATGGCAGCTTTAACTGCACCATTTTCATCCGTAGTATATTCTTTAGGATTGTGTAATGTCATGAAATTAATGCCTTCTTCCTTGGCGTGCTTCACCTCTTCTAATCGTGCAGGCATTTCAGCTTCGCTTCTTCTGTATACCAATGTTACATCAGCACCAAGGCGTTTTGCTGTGCGGCATGAGTCCATAGCGGTGTTTCCACCCCCAACAACAATTACATGCTTTCCAATATTAATAGGTGTATCTGTATGTGGATTAGCTGCATCCATAAGATTTATTCTTGTCAAGTATTCATTGCTTGACATAATGTTAAGTGCATTTTCTCCAGGTATTCCCATAAAATTAGGAAGGCCTGCGCCTGAACCAATGAAAATTCCTTTAAAGTTTTTATCTTCGAGTTCTTTTACGCTGATAGTTTTTCCAATAATGCAGTCTGTCTGAAAATGAACCCCCATTTTCTTGAGATTATCAATTTCAACATCAACGATCTTGTTTGGCAATCTGAATTCTGGAATACCATATTTTAAGACACCACCAATTTCGTGTAAAGCCTCAAAAACGTAAACATCAAATCCCATCTTAGCCATATCACCGGCAAAGCTTAATCCTGAAGGACCTGAACCAACAACAGCAACTTTGATTCCGTTTGAAGTTGCCATCTCTGGAAGTGCTCTCAAACCACATTCACGTTCATAGTCAGCTGCAAATCTTTCAAGGTAGCCAATAGCAACAGCATTTTCGCCCATCTTAAGATGAACACATTTACTTTCGCATTGTTTTTCTTGAGGACAAACTCTACCGCATACAGCAGGTAGGGCTGAAGTGCTTTTCAGAACTTTAGCAGCTGCAAGAAAATTCTCTCGCTCAATATTTTTAATAAAAGAAGGAATATTTATGCTTACAGGGCATCCCTCTACACATGCAGGATTGGCACAATCAAGACAGCGGTGAGATTCTTTCACAGCCATTTCTTTTGTAAGTCCAATGTTAACTTCTTCCAATCTTGTTTTTGCGCGATATTCAGGATCAAGTTCAGGCATTTTAACACGATCAATCGTCATGCGTTCTTTTGGCTTCATACTCTTGCGAAGTTCCAAACGCCAATCAGCATTTCTGTCTGTTAAATCTTCTATTGTTTCCGTTGTATCATTATGTGTGTCATTTTTTGAATCACACGAGTCACATTCAGGCTTGATAGCTGATTCTATGTGTTCAGAATAATGATCCATTTCTTCTTTTTCTGCATTTTTAAATGTTCCCATACGTTTGAACATTTCGTCCCAATCAACTAATGCTCCGTCAAATTCAGGACCGTCAATGCATACGAATTTTGTTTTACCTCCAATAGTAAGTCGACATGCACCACACATTCCTGTGCCGTCAACCATAATGGTATTCAGAGATACATCTGTAGAAATGTTATATTTTTGAGTGAGCATGCAACAGAATTTCATCATTATAGGAGGACCTATAGCAAAAACTTTGTTAATATGTTCTTGGTTTATCAATTTCTCAATACCAACAGTTACTACACCTTTTTCTCCATAGCTACCGTCATCTGTCATAATTATTGTCTCATCAGAAGACGCTCTTACTTCATCTTCCATGATGATAAGGTCACGATTTCTTCCTGCAAGTACAGAAAGAACTCTGTTTCCAGCTTTCTTCAAAGCACGGATAATTGGTAGCATTGGAGCAACACCAACTCCACCACCAGCACATATAACTGTACCGAAATTTTCAATATGAGTAGGATTACCAAGAGGACCAACAACATCAGCAATATAATCACCTTCGTTGAGGTTGCATAGTTTAGTAGAGGAAAGTCCAACCTTTTGTACAACTAATTTTATGGTTCCATTCTCTAGATTAGCGTCTGCAATTGTAAGCGGCATACGCTCACTATTGTTGTCCACTCTGATTATGACAAAGTTTCCTGCTTTCCTACTTTTAGCAATTAACGGGGCTTCAATGTCAAAGCTGAACACTTTCTCTGAAAACTGCTTCTTGGAAATAATCTTATTCATTGCGTATCAGTTTAATTGATATTAAGTTATAGTTATTATAAAAGATAAATTCAGTATCGTTGATATACCATCAAGCAATACTGAATTTAATTATTTTTTAGTCAAAGTTCTTGTCGTCTAAGTACTCGAAACCGCAATATGGTACGAGAACCTTTGGAACTTTAATGCCCTTAGGGGTTTGATTGTTTTCTATTATGGCTGCAACTATTCTTGGTAGTGCAAGGGCTGATCCATTCAGTGTGTGGCAAAGTTCTGTTTTCTTTGTATCAGAGCGGCGGAAACGGCACTTTAATCTGTTTGCTTGATAACTTTCAAAGTTTGATACAGAAGAAACTTCCAACCAACGCTTTTGAGCAGCGCTCCATACCTCGAAGTCATAGCAGATAGATGATGTGAAACTCATGTCACCACCACACAGTCTCAAAATGTGATATGGTAATTCTAGTTTTGTTACCAGTCCTTCTACATGAGCTAACATCTCTTTCAATGAATCATAAGAATGTTCTGGTTTGTCTATACGAACAATTTCAACTTTGTCGAATTGGTGTAGGCGGTTAAGACCACGAACATCTTTTCCATAAGAACCTGCCTCACGACGGAAACAAGCTGAATAAGCACAACGCTTAATTGGAAGTTGACCTTCGTCTAGGATTACATCACGGAAGATATTTGTTACAGGAACCTCTGCTGTTGGAATCAAGAACAAATTATCTAGGTTTGCATGATACATTTGACCTTCTTTGTCAGGTAACTGACCTGTACCATATCCTGATGCCTCGTTAACAACAAAAGGAGGTTGAACTTCTAGGTAACCTGACTTGCGAGCTTCATCAAGGAAGAAAGCTTCGAGTGCACGTTGGAAGCGTGCCATCTTACCTAAATATATAGGGAAACCTGCACCAGTGATTTTCACACCGAGGTCAAAATCTACAAGATTGTATTTCTTAAGAAGATCCCAATGGCATGGTGCGTCCTCTGGAAGATTAGGTTTAACGCCACCTTCCTTAACAACAACATTGTCACATGCATCTTTACCTTCTGGAACATCATCGTTAGGGATATTAGGGATAGAGAGAAGAACTTCTGTCATATCGCCTTGTGCCTTATCCATGATTTCGTTCAAAGCCTTATCTGCTGCTTTCAGTTCAGCAACCTTGTCTTTTATATCATCAGCCTCTTCCTTTTTTCCGTCTTTCATAAGACTTCCAATTTGCTTGGCAAGCTGATTTTGTTGTTGCTTATTACTGTCAAGCTTCTGCTGAGCTTCACGACGAAGTTTGTCGTATTCTAAAACTTTCTCTATGGCCTCACGTGCACCGTCAAAGTGCTTTTTCTCAAGACCCTTAATCACACGTTCAGTTTCCTCACTGATGAGTTTAAGTGTAAGCATAGCTTGTTATATTTTATTTATTGTTTACGATTATGAGCGCAAAGATACAAATTATTTCGCCAATAACAAAAGCAAAAACGTTCTATTTCTGGTAGAGATAACGCTTAATACTTTTTTTAGGAGTTTTTTCAAATTCTTCTTCGCAAATCCTTATTGCTGCAAGCCTACAGTATGATGGTTGCATCTGATTAAGTTCATTGCGATTTTGCTCCATAATATTTTCTAGGTCTTCTTTGGAAAAGCCCATATTCTTTGCCTCATCATAGTCAGGATGTACAAGTCCAATCAACTTATCTCCCTCTTGTATCACAACACTTTCATTAACCAGAGCCATTGAGTTTAGCTTGTCTTCAATTTCTTCTGGATAGATGTTTTGTCCGCTTGCTCCAAGAAGCATATTCTTTGAACGTCCTTTGATGAAAACGTTTCCGTCAGCATCCATAGTTCCAAGGTCTCCAGTATGATACCAGCCATCTTTATCAATTGTTTGGCGAGTTATTTCTTCATTCTTATAATAACCAAGCATCACATTCATACCTTTAGCAAGAATCTCTCCTGGTATGTTTTCTGGATCAGGACTGTCGATTTTTACTTTCATGTTAACAACAGAACGTCCACAACTTCCTGGTACGTAATCTTTATAATCAGCATAGCAAATAATTGGCGCACATTCTGTAGCACCGTAACCAACAGTATATCTGAATCCTATTTGGTGCATAAAGCTTTCTATTTCTTTATTGAAGGCAGCTCCGCCAACAATAACTTCATAGAATTCACCTCCAAATGCATTAGAAACTTGTTCACAAATCTTATCACGCACTTTTTTTGCGATGACAGGCATATGAAGAAGCATTCTCATGCGGTTGTTTTGTATTTTAGGAAATACTTTTTTCTTAATTATCTTTTCAATCACAAGTGGTACACTTATGATGATTTTTGGTTTTACTTCGCTAAATGCCTGAGCAATGATAGCAGGACTTGGTATTCTTGTTAGATAGTATATATGACAGCCTTTAATGAATTCAAATAGAAATTCAAATGACATTCCATACATATGTGCCATCGGTAGAATACTAATTACACTGTCACCTGGTTTTAAGGCTTTGCCAACAGCTTCTTTTGCAAAGAAGACGTTACTCCAAATTGCACGATAAGGAATCATAACTCCTTTAGAGAAGCCTGTTGTGCCACTTGTATAATTAATCAGTGCAAGTTCGTTAGGATCTTGTTCAATATAATAGCTCACATGCTCTTTTCTGAAATACTTTGGATATTTCTTTCCGAAAATCTCATTAAGATGTTCGCGAGCATATGTTAGTTTATCAGTACGTGATAATACTAAAGAATAGTCTGGTATATATATAATTCCTTCCAGTGCAGGCATTTTTGTTGCATCAATCTGTGTAGTAACAATATCGCCAACAAACAATAGTTTTGCTTCGCTATGATTAACAATGTTGTATATCTGATCTGGTGTAAACTCATGAAGTATTGGCACAGCAACAGCTCCATAGGTTAAACAAGCAAGAAAAGCAACAGCCCAATTTGCGCTGTTACGACCAGCTAAAGCAATTTTATCTCCTTTTTCTATTCCACAGTTTTCAAACATAATGTGTAGCTTTTCTATTTTGCGAGCTACATCATGATATTGCAATGTCGAACCTTTAAAGTCAGTCAATGCATCTTTTTCCCAATTGTCAATAATTGACTCTTGTATTAGATTGTTGAAACTAGGTATTTGTTCCATAATATTGTTCATTTCGTTTGTTTTTTTAATTCTACGTTAATATCTACGCTATCTTTAAATAGCGTCCTGATAGAGATATCTTTTAATACTCTTTTTAGGAGTCTTTGCAAATTCTTCTTCAAGCAATTTAATTGCAGAGATTTTCGCAAAAGAAGGCAACATCGCGTTGAGTTCTTTTCTATTTTGTTCCATTATATTTTCTAAATCATCCTGTGAGAAGCCCATAGAGTTAGCTTCTTCAAGGTCAGGATGTACCAAACCAACTAAACGTTCTTCCCTTTGAACAATGAGGCTCTCATTTACTATAGCCATAGAGTTTAGCTTGTTTTCAATTTCTTCTGGATATATGTTTTGTCCATTAGAGCCAAGTAACATATTCTTTTTTCTACCTCTAATAAAGATATGTCCCTCTGCATTCATTGTTGCTAAATCACCAGTATGGAACCATCCGTTTTCATCAATGACGGCATTTGTGGCTTCCTGATTTTTGTAATAACCAGTCATTACATTGAGTCCGCGAGTAACGATCTCACCTGGTATGTTTTGTGGGTCTTCACTTAGAATTTTTACATCCATATTTTTGACAGCAGTTCCACAGCTTCCACCAATAAAATTATTCCAATCACTAAATGTAATCATTGGTGCAGTCTCTGTGGTTCCATATCCCATTGTAAGAGGAAATCCTATACTTAGCAAGAAATCTTCTATTTCTTTGTTAAGTCCAGCTCCACCTACAATAACTTCATACATATTGCCGCCAAATTCTGCTTGCACTAATTCAAGGATTTTCTCTTTTACCTTTTTATTTATTACAGGCATGTTCATGAGAAGTTTCATGATATTTGTCTGAATTTTCGGGAATATATTTTTCCTTACGATCTTTTCAATAATCAATGGAACAGAAACGATGACAGCTGGGTGTATATCAGTAAAAGCTTCTTGTATAACAGACGGACTTGGAAGTCGTGTTAAGAAGTATATATGATTGCCGAGACAGAATTCCAATATAAACTCACATGATAAACCATACATGTGGGCCATTGGTAGAATTGCCATCACGTCACAATTTGGTTTTAACTTAGAACCAATTGCTTCTGCTAGGAATTCATAATTACTTGATAATGAACGATAGGGTAGCATGACTCCTTTTGAGAATCCTGTTGTACCACTCGTGTAATTTATCATTGCTAATTCTTCAGGAGAATCCTCATGATAGCTAACATGTTCCTTTCTGAAAAATTTAGGGTACTTATGTCCGAATATCTCGTTAAGATGCTCTCGTGCATACGTTAGCTTCTCTGAACGTGACAATATAAGTGAATTGTCTGGAATATATATCACACCTTCAAGATTAGGCATCTCTTCTGGGGCAATCTGTGTTGCGACAACGTCACCCACAAATAACAGCTTTGATTCACTGTGATTGACTATATTATATATTTGTTCAGCCTTAAATTCGTTTTGAATAGGAACAACTACAGCTCCATAGGTCAATGTTGCAAGAAAGGCAACAGCCCAATTTGAACTGTTGCGTCCGCATAGAGCTATTTTATCACCGCGTTTAACGCCACTATTCTCAAAGATAATGTGTAACTTTTCTATTTTTCTAGCTACATCATGAAATTGAAGAGTAGTACCTTTATAATCTGTAAGAGCATCTTTCTCCCAATTGTTGATGATGCTCTGTTCGATATACTTGTTGAAGTTATATACTGAATTCATTGCACAATTTTGAAATTTATGTGCAAAGATAGTTACTTATCTGCACAATTCAAAACTTATTGTGCACTTTTTGTTTTCTCAAGCTTATTTTTTTGAATAAAATTAATATGCAAGATTTTTTGATTAAAAGAATGTTCTATTTTACGGATAAAATGGCATCAAAGTAGTTACTCATATCTCATTGATTTTGCTGGATGTATGTGTGATATCAAGTAACTTGGCGCAATCAGCACAAAAATACTAATCAAAAGAGTGGCGACATTTAGAACAATAAATATAGGAATATTATATTCTACTGGCACCGTACTTACATAATATGTTTGTGCATCAAGTTTGATTAATCCTGTGAAATATTGAAGTGTAATCAGTCCTAAACCTATGCAGTTTCCGATGATCATGCCTTTTCCAATAATAAATGCTGCAAACCACATGAAAGTGTGTCGTATAGTCTTATTTCTAGCTCCAAGTGCTTTCAGAATACCAATCATCACAGTTCTTTCAAGAATAATTATGAGAAGACCTGAAATCATAGTAACTCCAGCTACTGCAACCATTAATCCAAGAATAATCCAAACGTTTAGATCCAATAGGTCCAACCATGAAAATATCTGTGGACTTATGTCTCTGATTGTTTTCGAACTATATGTTTCTCCGTATTTATCGGTTGTCCTATTTACTTTTTTGACAAATTGATTTTCAACTTCATCTACTTTATTGAAATCATTAACCGTAATTTCTGCACCAGTAGCCTGATCGTTTTGCCATCCATTGAGTTTTACAGATGTGTATAAGTCTGTAAAACACATAATATTATCGTATTGTGATAAATTAGTCTCATATATTCCCTGAATGGTGAAACGTCTTGTGCGGACACCATTGCCATCAATAAAGTATGCAAAAATCTTTTGTCCAGTTTTTAAATTCAATTTGTCTGCAATGCTTCTTGATATAAGGAGCTTATTGCTGCTTGCAGAATCGCTGAATTTAGGAATACTACCTTCTTTAAGGTTATTGTGGATGAAAGTCGTATCATAATCTGGGCCTACACCCTTAAATAATACGCCAAGGAAATCTTTGTCTGTTTTTAAAATACCCTGTTTCACAGCATAGCGTTGCACATGCTTGACTCCTGGTGTTGACTTCAAAACATTCAGCATAGAATCACCCATTTGGATAGGGTAGGAATCAGAAGTTTGAAGAGTCGTAAAATCGGCAACTTGAATATTACTTCCAAATCCTATTACTTTATCACGTATTGTATGCTTGAATCCAAGTACTACGCTTACCGAAATAATCATAACGGCAAGTCCTATAGCTACGCCAGCAGTTGCTATGCTAATGGCAGGGCGGGAAACCTTTTGCTTCTCGCCTTTATCACCATATATTTTCTTTGCAATGAAAAGAGGTAAATTCACTTTGTTATTCTTCAGTTGTTCGTCCTGGATACTGTTCCAAGGCTTTTCTTAAAACTAAAAGTGCACGTTCTAGGTCTGCCTTTTTCAGCACATAAGCAATGCGCACTTGATTTATTCCTGCTCCTGGTGTTGTGTAAAATCCAGCAGCTGGTGCCATCATTACAGTTTCACCTTCGTAATTAAATTCCTCAAGACACCATTTGCAGAATTTCTCACTGTCATCGACAGGTAATTTGGCGACTGTATAAAATGCTCCCATTGGTATAGGAGAGTAGACGCCGGGTATTCTGTTTAGTCCGTCAATTAGGCATTTACGTCTTTCAACGTATTCATCGTATACATCACGGTAATACTCTTCAGGTGCATCAAGTGATGCCTCTGCTACTAATTGACCTATGAGAGGAGGAGATAGGCGGGCCTGACAGAATTTCATCACAGCCTTTCTTACCTCAGCATTCTTTGTGATGAGGGCTCCGATACGAATTCCGCATTCTGAATATCTTTTTGATACAGAATCTATAAGTATCACGTTGTCTTCAATACCTTCAAGGTGACATGCACTGATATATGGAGAACCTGTGTAAATATATTCGCGGTAGACTTCATCAGAGAAAAGATACAAATCGTATTTTTTAACCAAATCGCGGATTTGGTTCATCTCTCTTCTTGTATAAAGATAACCAGTAGGGTTGTTAGGATTGCATATCATGATGGCACGTGTGTGCTCATTGATAAGTTCCTCAAACTTTTCTACTTTAGGAAGTGAAAAACCTTCCTCAATAGTTGTTGCTATAGTTCTGATTTTAGCACCGGCGCTTATAGCAAAAGCCATATAGTTGGCATAGGCTGGCTCTGGTACAATAATTTCATCACCAGGATTGAGACAGCTCATGAATGCAAAAAGCACAGCTTCACTACCACCTGATGTTATGATTATATCATCAGCGGTTACGTTGATATCATATTTTTTGTAATAGCTTACAAGCTTCTGTCTGTAAGCTAGATAACCTTGACTTGGTGAATACTCCAATATCTTGCGATCCACTTTTTTTAATGCGTCAAGACCACATTGAGGAGTTGGTAAATCAGGCTGACCAATGTTCAGGTGATATACCTTTATACCGCGATTTTTAGCAGCGGCTGCAAGTGGTGCCAATTTTCTAATTGGTGACTCTGGCATTTCTAATCCGCGAACTGATATTTCTGGCATTTTATTCTTTTAATTGTGCTGGCTTAATTGCCATTTGTTCTATTTCAAGGTGCAAAGATAATAATTTATTTTAAACAAACCTTGTTTTGTTATAAATTAATAAACTCGTGGTCCGAAAATATTCGTTCCAACGCGCACCATTGTCGAACCATGTTTTATTGCTATTTTATAATCATGGCTCATACCCCAAGACCGTTCTTTGAACGTTGGAATTTCAGCAAAGTATTTCCCCTTTATTTCATCAAAGAAATCTGTTGCTGTATCGAATTCTTTTTCTATTATGGATGTCTCATTTGTATTACTTGCCATCATCATCAATCCACATATTTGCACATTTTGCAAATCTTTCCATTCTCCAGCTTCCAACATGTTTCTGCAGTCATCAAGCGTAAGTCCGTATTTAGTCTCTTCTTCTGCAATATGCAATTCTAGTAAGACATTAATAATACGGTCGTTTTTTGCTGCCTGCTTGTTGATTTCTTTTAATAATTTATAGCTATCTACAGCTTCAATCATTGATATATAGGGAGCAATGTACTTTACTTTGTTGGTTTGTAAATGGCCAATAAAATGCCATTCTATATCTTTAGGAAGTGTTTCCTGTTTTTTCGCTAACTCTTGCTCATGACTTTCCCCGAATATCCTTTGGCCTTCGTTATAGGTAGCCTCAAGATATTCGTTGGGGTGATATTTGCTGATGGCAACCAATCTTACTTCTTTAGGCAGGTTGCCCAGTACTTCATGTAAATTTTTTGCTACATCAACATTCATAATTCTATTTGTATTAAGCTTTTGTTTCTTCAGCTACAGGAGCTTGCTCATACTCAGGAACGTCATTCTTCTCTTCATGTTTTTTAGCTACATTATGTTCGAATACGTCCATTATCTGAGTTTCCTGAATAGAAGTCATTACATAGTCAATCATTGTTCCGCCCATAACTTCGTCAATGTGCTTTACGGCACCTGGCAAGCTACCAGCCTGTACAAGATATGTTACAGTAGAGCGCTTTTCTTTTTCTGTCTTTTCATCAAGAGTAATAAACTGCAGTTTAGATTTATACCACTTATCATCAGAGTCTGATTCACTGAAGAATATTTCTCCGTAAGCAGCCTGCTTGATATCTGTGATTTTAAATTCACCACTCATATATACTCTCATTTCGTCGATGATAGTGTTCTCAGCCTCTGTAAAACTCAGAGCGTCAACTACATATTGTTCTGTAGTTTTCTTCTGCATACCATCTTCCATTGTCTTTTCGTAACGTATTTTGGTTTCAAACCAAACCGCGGTTCTACTTCTCATATCTTTTATTTTTTAGTTTTGTTGAGCAAAAGTAGTAATTAAATCTGAAACCAACAAATTAATATTATATCTATTTGCATAAAGAAATTCAAATAGTTTGCGTTAACTATTTTTTTACCTTTTTTATGCTGACAATAGTAAAAAAAATGCTATATTTGCAATATCGTTATTCAGTATTGATTTTATCAGTCTGGATGTGATACTAACATGTTTAACTTTAATATAAAGTGATTATGACAGAACAAAAACAAATTTATCGTTGTAATATCTGTGGTAATATCGTAGAAGTGGTAGAACCAGCAGGTGGAACATTAACTTGTTGTGGACAGCCTATGGAATTATTGAAAGAAAATTCTAAAGACGCAGCATTGGAAAAACACGTTCCTGTTATCGAGAAAATTGAAGGTGGGTATAAGGTAACTGTTGGTGCAGTTGCTCATCCTATGCTTGAAGAACATTATATAATGTGGATAGAGCTTCTTACTGAAGACAAGGTTATGCGCAAGTATCTAAAACCTGGTGACAAGCCTGAAGCTGTATTTATGACTGATGCAAA
This sequence comes from Prevotella sp., assembly GCA_018054505.1. Lineage (GTDB taxonomy): Bacteria > Bacteroidota > Bacteroidia > Bacteroidales > Bacteroidaceae > Prevotella. The sequence goes on along the minus strand of JAGPJJ010000033.1, from coordinate 838 downwards.
GAAAGTGGTAGCTCGAGAGTATTGTAATTTACATGGCTTGTGGAAAGCTGAGTAGTATACACAATATATCCAAATATAAGCAAGGCAAACAAATACTCAAAAGTTGTTTGCCTTGTTTTTTTGTTTGTCTTTATCTTTTGTTAGTTTGGTTGAACGTACATCTCGAATAAGTTGCTAATATCATTGACTTTGCTTATTTTCCGTAACGAAGTCTGTACTTCATGACTGAGTCGCTCTCCCTATTTTTTTATTATATTAGCTACGTAGCTACGTTTATGCTTGAAGCCCTCCTTGCTTAAAGAGATTGCTGAAAACAAAACATATAATTATAGCTACGGTTAGCTACGTACTAGCTACGTAATCAATAGGCGTTATAACGACAAAGCGTAAAATTGAATAAAATTCAAGGTGATTTTTCATTGTCGTAATTCAAGCATTCTTTAATTACAACATTTTGATTCGTATAAAAGAGGTTTTCTATATAGAAACGGAAACTTTATATCGTAGAAACAAAAACGTTTGATCGTAGAAACGCAAACTTTATGTCGTAGAAACGCAAACGTTTTATCGTAGAAATGGATTTCTAAATTTTTAAATGCCTTCTGGCTATAGCAAAAATGAGATCTTAAGCATCATAATGCCATAAATTCAGATGGCTTATAGTTTTTAAACTATTATAAAGTATTGCTGATTAACATGATTTCCCCACAATAGTTTTTCAAAATAAATAGTGTCAAAGTGTCAAATAGCTGTATGCCAATTAGTTAGAGTGCTTTTTTTGAATGTAAATAGTGTCGTGCAAATGACGTAATTTTATGCGTTATATCGATGAAACGCA
>JAGPJJ010000165.1 GCA_018054505.1 Prevotella sp. | reverse complement strand
CGCCGGAACCATCACTTTTTGATTAAAGGGGGGCTTGTCCTACAAAATAATAATCCCGAAGTCCTATTTAAAGGGCTCCGGGAACTATCTATATCGTGTTTGTAGTTTTATCGGACAGCAATAAATTAAATTGCTGGATTAAAATAAAAAAAGTACGAAGAATAGAAAAAACTTTCTTCGTACTTTTTTTCGTATATCCTTATGTGCTAAATGTAAGATTCAAGGAATTTAATCTCACCTTTTACATATATTTGTTTTGTTGTAGCAGGTATTAGCAGTGATTCACCAGCTTCTAAAGATATCTTATTTCCTTCATTGTCGCTTATATCACCACAGCCTTTAAGACAAACGAAAATAACAAAACTGTCAAGACTACTATAGTCTATTGTCATCGGTTCGTTAAGGTCATAGATACTTGTACTGAAATAAGGACATCTTACAAGACTTATGCCTTGATTCTTTTCAGGTTTATAATCTGTGTGATAGTCATTTTCAACATTATAGTTAATGCTTTCAGCAGCCTGTTTTGTGTGAAGTTGACGATAGTTACCGTCTTTATCTTTGCGCTTAAAGTCATAAATGCGCCAAGTCACATCGCTAGTCTGTTGGATTTCAGCAAGAAAGCATCCGGCACCAGTACTATGAATTCTTCCTGCTGGTAAGAAGAAACAGTCACCTTCCTTTACGTTATACTCAGCAAGAGCGTCAGTGATGGTATCGTTTTCAACCATCTTTTCATATTCTTCAGGTGTTATCTTCTTTTTAAGTCCAATTCTCAGTTTTGCGTTTTCATCACTATTCATGATATACCACATCTCAGTCTTCCCGTGTTCTTTTCCTTGCTTTTTAGCAATTTCGTCGTTAGGGTGTACCTGAATAGACAATTGGTCTTTTGCATCAATAAACTTAACCAGCAAAGGAAATTCATTGCCGAAATGTTTGTAGTTTTCTTCTCCAATAAGTTTACCTTTTAGTTTTGACAATAAGTCATTTAGTTTAGTTCCAGCATATTCGCCGTTGGCTATTATGCTTTCATGGTCTTTTACTCCTGATATTTCCCAACTCTCACCTACGTTTTCTTGTATTAGTTCAAGGTGTTTAAAGGGAATGATTTTTTCACCCCCCCAGATTGTGGATTTCAGTAATGGATTGAATTTAATAGGTTTCATATGATATTTATTAGTTGTGTTTCCAAAAAGTTGGTGTGAATATCACCAGTACAGTGAATATTTCCAATCGTCCAATAAGCATAAGAGCTGAACAAAGCCATTTTATAGCAGTCGGAAGTGTAACCCAGCTTGATGTTGCTCCTATATCTCTGCCTATCGTAGGTCCTACGTTTCCTATACTACTTAATACCATTGTAATCGAATTCATAGGATCAATGCCATATAAAAGGATAATGAATACAGATATGAGACATATTAATAAATAAATTGATAGAAAAGAAATTAATGTAACACATTTTTGATGTGTGATGTTTGCTCCATCTACATGTATTGGCAATACAGCATTAGGATGTAATATCTGTTTGAACTCATTTTTTATCATTTTTATTATTATCACACTGCGAATGCTTTTGAAGCCACCACTTGTACTTCCTGAACATGCTCCAAGAAACATACATATCGTTAAGATAATCCAAGTTATATGAGGCCATTTGTTGGCATCGTCACTAAATAATCCTGTTGTTGTTATAAAAGATACAACTTGAAAAATACCAGAACGTATAGCGTGTTCTATATCATAGCCATTGTATTTTATGAGTTGATATATTACAAATAGACTAAATATGAGCGTGATAAAAGAATAAAAACGAAATTCACTACTTTTAAAAATTGTTTTTATGCTTTTGTTAATCGCAGATGTATATATTAGTGTGAAGTTTATACCTGATAAAAAACAAAAAAAAGCTCCTACATACTCTATTGCTGAAGAATGGAAAAAAGCAATACTGCTGTTGTGGGTTGAAAAGCCTCCTGTAGCTGTAGTTCCCATAGCATAGTTGATGCTGTCAAACCATCCCATTCCACATACCATAAATGAAATACTGCATGCTATTGTAATTACTAGATAAACAGTCCATATCCATTTAGCACTTGTGCTGAGTCGTGGATGAAGACGTGAATGTATGGGCCCCGTTGATTCTGCCGCAAATATCTTCACAGATCCTCCTACAAAAGATGGAAGTATAGCTGTTGTGAAAAATACTATTCCTAGTCCGCCTATCCAATGAGTCATACTTCTCCAAAATAATATTCCATGTGGAAGTATATCTACATTGTTTATTATTGTAGCTCCGGTTGTTGTGAATCCCGACATTGTTTCAAAATATGCGTCTGTGAAACTAGGAACGTATTCTCCGATAGTCAAGGGAAAAGTGCCGAAAAAACTAAATATAATCCATGATAATGACACTACAAGGTATGCATCGCGCTTAGTCATAGAATTGTCTGCTTTATGACCTAAAAAGCGAAGAAAGAGAGCAGATAAGAATGTTATAAGTATGGAGTATAAAAATGGAATAGTATCGCTTTCATGATAAGCAATTGACATAATTAGACAGCAAACCATCATCGCTGACTCAATGAAGAGTAGCGAGCCTATAATTTTAAATATGGTTTTGCTGTTTAGCATCAATTAAATAAATTCTCAATCTTTTTCATGTCTACATTGTAACAGAATACCATTACCGTATCACCGGCCTCAATACGAGAGTTTCCTGATACCAGCATTCCATTGCCATTGCGTACAAGTCCGCCTATTGTCATTCCGTCAGGCAACTTTAAGTCTTTTACTTCTTTGCGTGTTACTTTGGCGCCTTCTTGTGGTATGAATTCTGCAACATCAGCATTTATGTTCATTATGAACCGTACGTTATGTACGTTTGCATCTAGCATCATTTGATATATATAGCTTGCAGCAATGGCTTTTTTATTGATTATCGTTCCTATATCAAGACTGTCTGCCATACTAATGTAATCAATGTTCTCAACCATAGCAACAGTCTTTCTAACTCCCATTCTCTTAGCTGTTAGGCAAGCAAGGATATTAGTTTCGGCGTTTCCAGTAAGAGCCACGAAAGCCTGAGTGTTTTTTATGCCTTCTTCCTGTAGCAAGGCAAGGTCTCTTCCGTCACCGTTTATTACCAGTGTGCGGTCGTCATCAAGCAATTCGTTTAGTTGCTCACAACGATGCTCATCACTCTCTATGATTTTAATGTTCATATATTCAGGCATAGTCTTTACTGCTCTTACTGCAGTTCCACCACCTCCCATCACCATAACGTTCTTCACGTCAATATAATGTTCTTTACCAACAATCTTTCTGATGTATGGAATATACTGTTGTGTGGTCATGAAATAAGCGAGGTCGTAGAGTTGTAAAACATCATTTCCTCTAGGAATGATAGTTTCAGTGCCTCTCTTTATAGCAACTACATGGAACGGATCATCAGGGCCACTAATGTCTTTCATTGGTTTGTTAAGGATCTCGCAAGTTTGCCGAAGTTTTATTCCAAGCATAACGAGAGCACCATCGTGAACATCCCATCTTTGTCTCACCCACGACATCTTCAGCCCGCTGTTGATATCCTTTGCTGCAAGCATTTCCGGATATATAATGGAGTTGATTCCTAGTTTGGCAAAGAAGTTCTCTAGTTCAGGTGTAACATATTCGTAGTTATCAACTTTAGCCACAGTTTTCTTAACTCCGAGAGCATTGGCTAAAGTACAGCTTGTCATGTTCTTGCTTTCGTCAGGAGTCACGGCTATAAACAGGTCTGCATGTTCCGTTCCTGCTTCTTTTAAAGCCTTTATGCTAGTGCATGAGTCGTTGATAGTCATGAGATCAAAGTCTGAACTTATTCTCTCAAGATTTTCAAGATTTTCATCCATGAGAACAATGTCTTGATTATTGCGCGAGAGCAATTTTGCAAGATATGTGCCAATGGCGTATGCTCCAGCTATAATTATTTTCATCTTAAGCTTTTTATGGTATAAATAATACTATCAGGATCAATGTGACATATTTTCTGAAGTTCGTCTACAGGTCCGTGCTCGATGAAAGAGTCTGGGACACCTAGACGAGTAATCTTTGGGTAGTATCCGTTGTCGCTCATCCATTCTAGGATAGATGAACCGAATCCTCCGCTACGTATTCCGTCTTCAATTGTTATTAT
>JAGPJJ010000164.1 GCA_018054505.1 Prevotella sp. | reverse complement strand
CCTTTTTTTCGTAGTATTATTGAATCGACAGAGGCAGGTATGCTGTTCAAGGCAGGTGATCTCGGAGACTTGAAACAAAAACTTCTCTCATTGTTGTCATTAGATACGTTGAATTTAAAAAGTCGTGAAGCTGAATATTATGAAAAAAACTACAACAGTAAAGCCATACGAAAGCAGCTTCTGACAATTTATAATAGTGTAATTCAAAAATGAAATTGTCTAAGTCGTAAAATACATTAAAAAGAGAAATAATATAAATATAATTTATGAAATTCTTATTTGATTTAGATGGTACTGTCACTTCAAAGGAGACACTGCCAATCATTGCTGAACATTTTGGTGTGCAAGATCAAATTGCAGAACTGACACACCATACAGTTCAAGGAAATGTTCCATTTGTAGAGAGTTTTATACGTAGAGTAAATATTCTTGGACGTTTTTCTGTATCAGAAATCTCAGATCTTCTTGCTCGAGTACCATTATATCCATTAGTAAGCAAATTTATTAAAGAGAATCAAAGCGATTGCATAATCGTAACAGGTAATTTGGATTGCTGGTGCGAAGGGTTGTATAAAAAAATAGGATGTCAATGCTACGGAAGTGAGGCAGAAGTAGAGAATGATCATATTGTAAAATTAGAGAACATTTTGCGTAAAGAACAAATCGTTGATCAATACAGAGCACTTGGTGAAACAGTCGTATTTATCGGAGATGGCAATAATGACCTTGAAGCCATGCGTCATGCAAATTTTTCTATTGCAGCAGGGTTAACTCACAATCCGGCACAAAGTTTATATGCTATATGTGATTATATAATCTTTAATGAAAAAGCCTTATGTCGTCAGTTAAATCAGTTGTTATAAGTTGTGCGGGAATTGGGTCCCGTCTTGGTCTTGGTCTTACAAAAGCTCTTGTTCAAATTAATGGTCGTTCACTTATCTCCTGGCAATTAGAACTTTTTAAAGATGTTGAAGACATTCGTATTGTTATTGGTTTCCAGGCAAATGATATTATTGAAGAAGTAAGAAAACATAGACAAGATGTTATCTTTATTTTCAATCATCGATATTTTGAGACGAAGACTGGGGCAAGTTTTTATCTTGGAGCCCGCCATGCCAATAGCGAGATATTAGAATGGGATGGTGACCTATTGGTGCATCCTGATGATGTGAAAATGTTACTTGATACAGAAGGGGAATTTATTTGCTACTCAGATAAAACGAGTGATGATGCTGTCTTTGTACGTACTGACGAACAAGGAACTGTATTGGAGTTCTCGCGTGAGAGTGGAGACTATGAATGGACTGGGCCTGCATGTATATGTAAGAGAAATTTGGTATATAGTTCACAAAATGTCTTTAATATGTTTGAGCCACACTTGCCAATGAGAGGTATAAAGGTACGTGCTTATGATATAGATACATACAATGATTATCTTAGAGTTTCTGAATTAACAAAAGACTGGAAAATATGATAGGGATAATTGGAGGGAATGGAGTTGCAGCGACAAATAGATTATGTCAGTTAATTGAAGAACGCTGCACACGCAAAGGGGCGTTCCGTGACGGTCATCACCCGGAAATGTTAATATGGCAGGCTACAAAAGTGCCATCTCGTTCTATGTACTTAGAAGGTAAAGGTCCGAATTGGATTGAGGATTATGTGGAAATAGGAAGAAAAATGAAAGAGTGTGGTTGTACTAAGTTATGTATGTGCTGCAATACTGCTCATTATGCTATAGAAGAATTGTCTGAAAAAATCGGGCTCCCCTTTTTTAATCTTTTAGACTTAGTTGCCCTAAAAGTGAAAGAAATAAGGTGCACTAAAATAGGAATGATGTGTTCGGATGGTCTTCGTAAAGTGGGGATTTATGAGGAACGTTTTGCAAGACTTGTTCCAAACGTCACTTTTGTATATCCTGATCGTGAATATCAGGATATTGTAACTAAAGGTATATGTAATGCAAAACATAAGATACGGTTTACAGACTCAAGTGTTGAACCACTGCATCCTAATAATTTATTCACATCTGTCTGCTCACATTTGATTAATGATAAAAATGTAGATTGTATTGTGGGGGGATGCACAGATATTAGCAATGTTTTTGCGTTTCCTTTCTCTATATATGAAGATATTAAATATATTGATAGCCTTGATATCTTAGCGGAGGCTATAGTTAAGTCTGAGTTTACAATGAAATTCTGATAGAATAAGATGATTAGAAATGTAGTTTTAAAAAAAACGCTGAAAAATTTTATCTTCCCCTTTATATCATTATTGAATCAAATTATTCCCAAAAATGATCATTGGGTTCTTATTTATTCGGCGAACAAAGGTATTCAACATAGTTTGTTACCTTTAAGACAGTATTTGATGGATAATGGCTTTAGTAATAAATATACCATTATTTGCGGTATAGAACATATGAAATATACAGAAGATATACCGCATATTATATTTGTAAACCGATGGAGTGCTATAAAGGTATTTTTGAGAACTGCCCATGTATTTTATTCTGTAGGTCAATTACCCATTAAGCCGTCTTCGAAACAAATTGTCATACATTTGAGGCATGGTAATGCTAATTTCAAAACAATAGGTTTTAATACCAATATAAAAAATGGCAATGAGTTCTTCTTTACTTATATGATCGCGCCTTCCGATATTTATGTTCCAATTATGGCAAGGGAATATGCATGTATAGAGAGTAATATTAGAGTACTAGGGGACCCCATGACAGACCTATTGCTCAATAGTCCACATGACAAATATGATTTTAGTAACTATAAAAAGGTTTTACTTTGGTTACCGACTTTTAGGCAATCTGATTATTTGGGATATGATGACTCCAAGATGGAGAATCTTGTACCATTATTTGGAGAAGACTCTTATGGAGAATTAAATGCTGAATTACAAAAATATAACATCAAACTGATAGTGAAAATTCATCCTGCTCAGAAGAATTTAGGTAATGTACAACGTCATTATAGTCATCTTGACATTTTTACAAACGAAGAGTACATTGAAGCCGGTTATGAATTATTTTCTTTGATGGCTCAATGTGATGGCTTGATAGGAGATTATTCCTCAGCCTCCATGCAATATCTTTTAATGGATAGACCGCAAGCGTTTGTCGTACCTGATATTAAGGAATATGGTGAAAGGCGAGGTTTTGTCTTTAAAAATATAGAAGAATATATGGGTGGACATATTATAAAATCGAAAAATGATTTTTGGTGTTTTCTTACTGATTTTGCTGCTGATAAAGACATATATAAGGAGAAACGTCATAAAATATGTAACTTGGTATATAAATATCAGGATGCAAATAGTTGTCAGCGTATAGTGGATTTAAGTGGCATGAACGTATAGATTAACCGATAAGTATATGAAAATATTAGTGACTATTACAACCGGCTTTACATTGGTTGGAGGTTTAGCAAGCGTGATGATGAATTATTATAGAGTACTGACTAAAACTAATCTAAATATAGACTTTTGCTGTTCCAACGAACCACCACAAGTACTTCTTGATGAAATACATGCCAATGGTAGTGAATATTATCAATTGCCTAATCGCAAAAATGTTTTGGCATATTTCTTTGCATTGAAACAATTATGCCGAGGATATGACGCAATACATGTTCATGCCAATAGTGCTACGGCAGTGATAGAATTGCAGGCGGCAAGATGGGCAGGGATAAAAAAGCGGATTATACATAATCATAGTAGCAGGTGTCAGCATAATGTTTTAAACCAACTGTTTTTGTCCTTGTACAGACGTTCTTTTACTCAAGCGATTGCTTGTTCTAATGAAGCGGGAGAATGGCTTTATGGCAGGGAGGGTTTTATTATATTACGTAATGCTATAAATGCGAAGCGTTTTAAATTCGATGAGGTAAAAAGACTGACAATGCGTAGTGGTTTTGGCTTTGGTGATGATGAATATGTGATAGGACATATTGGTAAATTCATGGAAGCAAAAAATCATCCTTTTCTCATTGAAGTGTTTACCAAATATCATGCTTTACAGCCAAAGTCAAAATTATTGCTAATTGGTGATGGTGAACTGCGCCATCTTGTAGAAGCAGCAATAGATAAAAATAAAGTCAATGATTGTGTAATATTGGCGGGATTGCGTTCTGATATCCCAGATGTGTTACAGGCAATAGATATTTTTC
>JAGPJJ010000163.1 GCA_018054505.1 Prevotella sp. | reverse complement strand
CTGAATAAATACCGCATAAGATATGCTAAACAATTAATATCCAATGAAGTATATTCTCCAAATGAACTTTATAAACCTTGCGGTTTTTCCTCTCGAAGCGCTTTTTATGCAGCATTTAAGAAAATTATGAGAGTATCTCCTTTATATTATCAAAAGTATTATAAAGACAAGCAAATATAGCAATATTGAACTCATATACAGTTACTTAAATCTTGAAAAAAACAATAACAATTCTATTTTTTTAAATTTATAAATTTAAAGTTTTTCTATTATGAACAAAAAATTTTTAAGTGCAGTCCTGTTCGGAGTTTTGATGGCTTCATCTACAGGAACGTTCGTGTCTTGTAAAGACTATGATGATGACATCAAGGATTTACAAGAAGAACTGAATAAAAAGGCTTCACTTGAGGAAATGACTCAAAAACTTTCCACAATGGAAACTGCTGTGGCTGATGCAAAAAAAATAGCAGAGGAAGCAAAAGCTAAAGCAGAAGAAGCTTTGAAAAAAGCCGAAGAAGGAGGCAGTGGTAGCGGTGAGGTTACTTCGACAGACCTTGAGAACTTGAAGAAAGAACTTCAAGCACAAATTAGCAAGCTTGCTTCTTTAGAAAGTGTAGACAAAAAAATCGCAGCTTTGAAAGAAGAGTTAACAGGTGACTTCATTACTTCAGAAAGCTTGCAGGCTTTAAACGAGAAGGTAGATAAATTGAGTGCCGAAGTCATGCAGATTATAGGTCATCGTTTGACTAGTCTTGCTTTAATTCCAACAGAACATATCAATGGTATTGCCGCTATTACTTTGACTACTCTACAGTATACTCCTCAGAGATATAAGGCAATGGAGAAACATGAATCGAACCCTGGTAATCATACCAATCGTCCTGTTTTAGACCATGAACCTGTTGGTGAAGCACGCTATATTTCTACAGAAAAGAATGAAGCTTATTTCCATGTAAGTCCAAGCATGGGAGTGCGTACCGAAGATATTGAGCTGCCATCATTTGATTGTATCACATCAAAAAACACACAAAGATCTGCTGATGTAACATCAAACAGCCCGATTGTACCGACAAGCAAGGAAATTAAGGATGGAGTATTGACTGTTACATTCAAAAAAAGTGAAGATTTCTTAGGCAAACAGATTACTACAGACAAGGTAGGCAACACAGAAACATTCTATATGGCGTCTTTGAAAGTTCCTGTTACTGAAGCTAATTACACAGAAACAGAGAAAGCTGACAAAGAAGCAGGAAAAATTGAGGGAGTATATGTAAATTCTGAATATTCTCGTATAGAGGAAATTGTGGCTATCCCTTATTTGGCTAACTCTAAGACTGATTTTACAAAACAGATTGATGGCGAATTTGCAGATGAGATTCAGAAAGATGCAGACAACAAAGATATTTATGTTCATTATCATGATTCTATTTGTCTGTATGGCTCAACCAATAATCAGTTGGTGGATGTTGAGCAGGCATATAATGAACCGCTTGACTTAAATAAATTGGTTACTGTTTGTACTACTACTGAAGCTAACAAACATGCAGAACACAGAGAACTGGAAAATTATGCAGATTATGGATTAGAATTCCGTTTTGCTCTTGCTCAGGCTGAATATCTACAGGGTGACCGCAAGACTGACGAACAGGCATTTGCTAAAATATTAAAAGGCAATATGCTGAAATCGGAAGTTTATGATGTGGATTTGGCAGATAACGAGTTCTCAAGAGCTTCTATCGGTCGCGAACCCATTGTACGTGTATCATTAATCGATACAAAGAATGGTAATGCACTGATTGCACAACGTTACATTAAAGTGCGTTGGATTGACAAAGCTGAAGAACAGACATTAAAACCGTTCAATTTCACTGAAGACATTATCAGTTGCAAGGATATGTTCCAGCAATTGTTCTCTCAGGATATGAATGAAGCTATCTACCATCAAGTTCAATTCAATGGTGGACAAAGTATGAGTAAGACTGAGTTCCACAATGTATTCAAGACTTTAAAAGTGAAGAGTCTGATGAAAGATGGTCAAGCAATGGATTTAAGTAAATTCACTGTTTCTACAGATGCTGCTGCCGATTGGAATGAAGGTAGCAAACAACAAGAAAAGGATGGAGCAGAAGCATTGAAGAATGACGTAGATTTGTTGTTCGGTTTCTTGGAAGACGCACAAGACAATACTTCATACAATCTGGTATGGGCTATGAACCCTGCAACTGTAGGTGCCCTTAAGGATAATGGAAATGGTAACTACTCTTCTACATTTGATATCGAAATTGAATATGTAGATGCTGTAGGTACTGTAGGTAATATCACTCAGCACTTTACTCAGGAAATAGTTGCTCCGAAACAAGAATTTGCTTACCAAGGAACATACTGGAAAAATGGTACAGGTGAAGGTATATTCAACGTAAATCCGCTTGTATTCACAACTAATAACAATGGTTGGAATAATGGATCAGTTACACCTGATCATGAACATGAGTATAATGGAGCTGCTTGTGCATTGAAAGATTACAGCCATATTTCCGCAGACCTTGTCAACGGATATATCTACCAACCTACAAGTGCTAAACCTGAAAATTTGGCTCAGTTTATTAAGAATATCCGTTCTTGTGCTAAAGTAAGATTTGTATTTGATGAGGCTCGTTTCAATGACTATGATTATTTGGCTGGATATCATGTAAGCCAAGATGGTATTTCATTATGGAAGGGTACTGCACCTGCTACATGGAATAACTTCGAATACGTCCAGGAAAATAAGGAAACTTTAGCTGCAACTATCGAAAACAAGATGGGTGCTGGAGAGTTGTCAAATACTCAATACTTGCCATGGGACTTCAATGAAACACTGGGTTCTGGAACGGATGAATGCGAAAGCCACGTTCGTTTACACGAATTAGACAAACTGAATGGTACACCTGCAGCTCAGGCATTGGTTGGTAAATCTGTTCCTGTAAACTTGGTTGTTGAATACAATGAGTTTAATATAATTCCTGTTCAGAAATTTGAAGTATTCTTCATTGATCCTTTGACTATTGACGGTAGCATTAACGGTAACTTTGTTGATGCAGAAATCGATGGTAGCTTCTTGAATGTAGCAAACGGATTCAACTTTACAGACTGGAATGGAAATAAAGTTGCAGCTCAAGACCTTACGGAAGTTAAGGACGGTGAATATGCACATGAATTGTATGATTTCTACGGTGTTCACAATGTTAAGTTCTTAACAGATAAAGTAACTACCAGCTTGTCATATGATCCAGCAACTAACACTTACAAACATACTGAAGGTGTGAAAGACGGTAAGTTACCAACCAAGGCATCACTGAAACAGATGGAAGCTACTGAAAATGGTGGTGTGGTTGATAAAGCAAATGCTCAAGAGGTAGTTTCAGATCCTACCCACTTGGCATACTTCAACAATGAAGGTACTCCGGTTAATGTTGATTATAAGATGTATATCTCTGTTGAAGTTGCTCATAAATGGGGTGTCTTGAAGAAAGAAGCTCTCGAAGTGAATGTTCACAAGGCAGCCGGTACTCCCAATAACTAATATTTAGGACTATAATATGAAAAGGACGCTTTTTAAAAGGAGCGTCCTTTTTTTTACGAAATCAAAATAAAAATAAACATGAAGTTATTTACTTATACGCTGATTCTTCTTTACTTTTATATATTTTCCTCATGCAAAGGAGATAGCAGTAATTCTGCTCCCTTTGATGGTGTGTTTGTTACGGAATCAGGGATAAAATTTGAGTTAAAAGAAGATTCAACCACACTTATCCTATTTGACGATACCTTAAATTATGAAGGTGTATGGTCTATACATCATACTAATGAGTCAGAGTATGCCAATATAGAATTTGCCGGCAAACCGGACTATTATTATTTAAAAGATAAGAAAATCTATCGTAGCAAGAGAGAGATGGAAAGTGACTGGATGGGAACAAAAATACAATATCTCAATTGATATTTATAACATTGATGCTATTAAGAAACTTTATTTTATATCATAAATATAGAAGGGCGGTCTTCAATTGAGAAAACTACCCTTCTTTTCACCAAAATATTATAAAAGCGGCTCTCTTATTCCGCAATCATAATCACTACACGGTTCCAGTCATTTGTTGTGAAAGGCTGCACCTCGGAACCCTTGCTGTCCACACTCAGTCGGTCTGC
>JAGPJJ010000032.1 GCA_018054505.1 Prevotella sp. | reverse complement strand
TTCATCCAACGGTCTTTATTAAGCTGATGTTCATAAACTAAACGTGTCAAGAATACGGCACTAAAGAAAGAACATATGATACCAATAATCCATGTTGTAGCAAAGCCCTGAATAGGACCAGTACCGAAGATATAAAGAATTACACCTGTGATAAGAGATGTAAGGTTAGAGTCGAAGATAGCAGAGAAAGCATTACTATAACCTGCGGAAACAGCTTGTTTCATACCCTTGCCTCCTCGGAGTTCCTCTTTTATTCGTTCATATATAAGCACATTGGCATCGACAGCCGTACCCAAGGACAATACCATTCCGGCAATACCACTCATCGTAAGTGCCGCCTGGAAGGACGTCAAAATACCGAGTGTGAAAAATACGTTGATGATAAGAGCCGCATTAGCAATCATACCAGGGATAAAGTTATACATGACAACCATATACAAAATCAACAGAACGAAAGCTATAGCAAATGAAACAACACCTTGTTGAATAGAAGCTGCACCCAATGTAGGACCAACAACCTCTTCCTGTACAATACGTGCAGGAGCAGGCATACGACCAGACTTCAATGTATTAGCAAGGTCCTTAGTATCCTCAATGGTAAAGTTTCCACTAATAGAAGATTGACCACCATCAATTTCACCATTGACGCGAGGAGCAGAATATACTGCGCCATCAAGAACTATGGCAATAGCCTTACCAACATTAGCCTTTGTTAAGGCTGCCCAACGGCGAGCGCCATCAGAATTCATTGTCATTGAAACCTCAGGGCTACCAGTCATATGATCAAACTGATCACTAGCTTCTGTAACTACATCGCCCTCAAGTGGTGCACGACCTGTCGTAGTAGTAACCTTTAGAGCATGAAGTTCATATATATTCTTTGCCTGAACACCATCAGCTGGCTTAGCACTCCATAACAGTTTTAAGTCGGATGGCAATACTTGCTTAGCAACTGCACTATGGATAGCTTTGTCTATTTCAGCTGTATCACGTGCACTTGCATAACCAACAACACTCAAAGAGTTTTGCCCTGTAGTCTGTAACATAGAAAGCAATGGATGCATTTTTTTTGCAGCAGCGATCTGTGCTCTACTAGCGTCAGAAGCATCCCCCTTTGCTGTACTCTTAATCTTGAACTTTGGCTCAGCCTTTGCAACAACTTTCTTTGCAGTTTCCTTTTTTACAGTTGCTGTATCAGCGTCACCACCATTAGCAAGTCGAGAATCAAGTTGAGTCAAGTAAGGAATAATTTCACTAGCATTATAAGTCTCCCAGAACTCAAGATTTGCACTACCCTGGAGGAGCTTACGCATACGCTCAGGCTCTTTGATACCAGGCATTTCAACCATGATACGACCTGTCTGACCTTCAAGTTTCTGGATATTTGGCTGAACAACACCAAACTTATCAATACGAGTACGAACCACATTGAAAGAGTTGTCTATCGCAGACTGAATTTCAGAACGAAGAATTTTCTCTACTTCAGAATCAGAACTCTGAGGAGAAACCTTACCTTGCAACTGCTGAGTAGCAAAGATTTCAGCCAAGCGATGTCCTGGCGCATTCTGATGATAATACTTAACGAAGAGAGAGATAAAATCACTCTGACTAGTTTCCTCTTCGGCTCTAGCTTGCTTCATTGATTTTGTGAAAGCTACGTCTGTCTTGTGGTCAGCGAGAGTTTCGACAACATCAGGTACTGATATCTCCAAAACTACATTCATACCTCCCTTAAGATCCAAACCTAGACCGATTTGAGTTTCCAAGCACTTCTGATAAGAATAAATACCCAAATACTTAACAGAATCTTTATAATCCTGCTGTGCAATAGGGTCTTTAAGCTTTGCAGCCTCGCCGTCATAGTAACGTGTGGCAAACGAGAATGAAAGATAGAAAATGCTTGCAAGTGTCAATAAGACAGCTGTACAAATTACAATTCCTTTGTTTTGCATTTTTTATTATGTTATTAATATTTGTTTTTCTATGTTCTCTATATAATTCACAGACTATATATAGACGTGCAAAAATAACATTTTTTTATCACTTTAAGAAATTTATAGCCTGTAAATATTCAATTTTTAGGGTTTTCCTCTTTTTTTTAGCCAACAAAAGATGGGATAATGGTCAGAATCTTTTATTTTATTATCTACTTTGCACTCAAAAGGTTGCCAATCACTTGAACACATAATATTGTCTATCCTCACATACATCCCGCCTTTATGATAGCTTAAGCCTGGTCCGTTTCCACTTTCAACATAGCAATCGGTAAGGTGTTTGGATATGACATGATGGGCATAAGATATAGGACCATCGTTGAAATCACCACAAAGTATGATACTCCTGCCAAGATGTTTACTTAAATACCGAGCCACAGCTTCTGCCTGAGGTGCACGCTTTACGGAGGCCTCTCCTAGTTTGTCAATAAGATGATAGGAAGCTTTCTTTGCTTCGGCTCCTTCAAGTTTACCCTTCACTATTGACTTAAAATTAGATTTATCCTCGACTGATAGTCCTGTTGTTTCTAGATGATTATTAACAACAATAATTGTATCTTTGTCTTTCTTAATTTCGTAAGCCATGCTGAGATTACCTCTAGAAGGGTATTGAATACGTTCACGTGAGACGATTGGGTATTTACTGTAAATCGCGATGCAATCACCACCAGGTCCACTCATTGCAGTATCCCTATACTGGTATAGTTTATCCATAACAGAATCAACTCTTGCCTTGCCTATCTCATTTGTGAAAGCTTCCTGCAAACAAAGAATATCTGCTTTCTGCTCTCTGATATATTCCAATATTGGGAACTTGCCATCAGGATAACGTTCCCAACCAGCAAACGACCAGACATTGTATGACATAACCTTTATCGCACCCTCTGGTGCACTTCTTGGTATATTAAATGGGATATAAGTTCGAACAGGGATATAACAGCATATATATCCCAACAATGGTATCAACATTCCTATTTTCTTGAAACACAACCAAAATACTAGAAAACAGAAATTAATAAGCAAAAAGATAGGGAAGACCAAACCTGCATTTGCTAAAACAGCATGCTTGACAGGATCAAGTCTATCTGAATAGCCGACAAACAACATAATGAAAATCGTTGCCAAATTAGCTCCGGCAATCAGTTGCAAGAAAAATTTCCTTATAGAACCAAACATAATATCATTTTCAATTCTTCTTACTACTCTCAAAGAGGCAACGCTTTTCATCAGCAGAAAGACTGTCATACCCGCTCTTGCGTATTTTGTCAAGTATGCGGTCTATTTCGTCTTGCTCTGCCTTTTTACGAGCATTGTAATCCCAGTCATTATTATGAGAATTATAACTTTCTGGTTCTGTATTTTTATTATGCCACGTTTTAAACTTCTTTTTATTACCACGCTGATCCCATTTACGCTTCAAGTTATCAAAAAATTGATTGCCATCAGACATGTTAGAACCACGATAAGCGTGACAACGCCAATATTTTATCATGATGAAACCTACAACCATTCCACCAAGATGAGCTATATGAGCGACCCCATCACCAGCTGTAGCCATTGCAGAGAACAACTCAATACCAGCATAAATCATGACAAACCATTTTGCCTTGATTGGAAAAGGAATTGGAATTATAAATAATTTCTCATTTGGAAATAACATTCCAAATGCCAAAAGCACACCATAAATTGATCCCGAAGCACCAACTGTAGTCCATCCATTAAGTAATTGTCTTACCACTTCTGGTAAATGCAATAACGAAACACTTGCACTCTGAGCCGAAAGCTTAAAATACAAATCACAGAACTGCGCTAATTCCTGAAAAAGTCCTGCACCAATTCCACAAGAAATGTAATAAAAAAGGAAGCGTTTTGCACCCCATGTCCGTTCCACTATCATACCAAACATCCACAACGCAAACATATTGAAGAATATATGCGTAAAATTAGCATGCATAAACATGTAAGTTACCAATTGGTAAATGTGGAAATCAGGAGCTAGAAAGAAGTGTAATCCCAAGACATCATTCAACTCTACCGGAGAGCCGCCAAACAAGTTAACAGATCGGAGCACATACATAGCAAAAAACGCCAGTACATTTATTATAAGTAAGTTCTTGGTTACCGTTGGAATACGCATCATATTATGTAATTTCTTATAGTTCGACAAATGTTGTATAACGGTTACAAAATTACGAAAAATATCCCTTAAACACTACTATTACACAAGGTTTACCACAAATTTTCAAAAAATAAATCACTTTTTTTGTTTTTTTGTTTGTTTTATGAAATGAATAACCTATATTTGTCAGCACAAAAGATATTTTTTTATATAAATAATCATTTAATAATTCAAAGTTATGAACAAGACAGAATTAATCGAAAAGATCGCTGCAGGCGCAGGTCTGAGCAAAACAGACGCTAAAAAGGCATTGGACGCAACAACAGCTGCTATTAAAGACGCTTTGGTTGAAGGTGACAAAATCCAGCTTGTAGGCTTCGGTACATTCAGTGTTAACGAGCGTCCTGCTCGCGAAGGTATCAACCCTGCAACAAAGGCTAAGATTCAGATTGCAGCAAAGAAGGTTGCTAAGTTCAAGGCTGGTGCAGAGCTTTCTGATGCAGTAAATAAATAATTGTAAAAGATTATTCAACATAAAAGAGCGACTCTTAAGAGCCGCTCTTTTCTTTTATATATGCTTATTAACTTATTTAGGTTGTTTGCCAATATAAGCTAAAATACCTCCATCAACATATAGCACATGACCATTAACAAAATCACTTGCATCAGAAGCAAGGAACACTGCTGGTCCCATTAAATCTTCAGGAGTTCCCCAACGAGCAGCTGGTGTCTTGCTTATTATAAAGCTATCAAATGGATGGCGACTTCCATCTTGCTGTAATTCACGAAGAGGCGCAGTCTGTGGAGTTGCAATGTAGCCTGGCCCAATACCATTACACTGTATGTTATATTCGCCAAACTCAGAGCAAATATTTCGTGTAAGCATTTTCAATCCGCCCTTAGCTGCAGCGTAGGCACTTACAGTCTCACGTCCAAGTTCGCTCATCATAGAACATATATTGATAATCTTGCCATGTCCCTTTTTCTTCATGGCAGGAATTACAGCCTTTGAAACAATAAAAGGTGCATTAAGATCAATGTCAATAACCTGACGGAATTCCTCTACACTCATCTCGTCCATAGGAATACGCTTAATTATACCAGCATTATTAACAAGGATATCAATAGTACCTAATTCTTTTTCTATCTTTGCAACAAGCTCTTTCACCTGAGTCTCATCTGTTACATCAGCAATATATCCTTTTGCGTCAATGCCTTTTGCCTTATAATCAGCCATTGCCTGATCAAGATGTTTCTGACTGCGGCAGTTGAATGCAACTTTAGCACCAGCCTTAGCATAAGCTTCTGCAATTGCAAATCCAATACCATAAGCAGCACCTGTTACCAATGCCACTTTACCTTCCAAAGAAAAGTTTTTTGAAAATGTATCCATTATCTATTGTTTTACTATTAAGTTATCAAAGTAGTCTGATGCAAAAATACAAAATTAATTTGAAACAACCTATATTTACTCATTTATCTTTTTTCACGACAACGATAATAAAACAAATAATGCTTGTAACAAAATACAATTTCTCATTGGTGTCGGACTAATTATGAAATTGTGGCAATATGTGTGTGTCTCGTAAAATTAGCACTGGTGTCTACTTAATATGACAAGCTTTTAGTGCAACGTATGATAAATTAAATGTTTTGAGACTTAACTTCTCTGTGGCGATTTGAATTTTTGTACATTTTGGCGGTTTTCTCAGCGTTGTTTTTTGTTTTTAGCTACGTGAGCTACGCCATTTCGCGCATAGCCTATAAACAAAGGGATGGACGATACGTAGCTAGGAGGATTTAGCTACGATAAGCTACGTTTTAGCTACGTCATCTATTTCTACCTATATTAATGTACGTGCGTGCACGCACGCATTTAGGTTTTTAAAAATACTAGTGTCGATGTGTCAACTTAATGAATATCAATATTTTATCGACGAATTTGACGAAATAAAGTGACGATGAATTGACGGTAAAATATCAAGTTTTGCATGCGTTTCTATATAGAAACGTAACTCTTTCCATATAGAAACGCAAACGTTTCTACAATGTTTTACCTCCTATTACTTCGTAAAACGCAGTGCTTTTCATTATAGAAAACACTGCAAAAATATCAAAAAAAGCCTCAAATTGCTTCATAAAGAGCACTGCAATATGAGTTTTTTTTTCCCATATTTTACCGACGAATAACCGACACTTTATTCGATTTGAAAAGAGGTCTAGCAAATTGATACTCAATAGATAGACGCATCGACACTATTCTTCACGAAAAAGTCTTAGCGTGCGTGCATGCGCACATGTATTATGAGGTGAGCCCTCTTGCTAATATAACTTTGGCTAACAGTCTAACCTAAATCTGATTGCATGAACAAAAAATTTGCAATATCTTTGCCGAAAATTCAGCATAATAGTTAAACTAGCTTGGAATTTCAGTTCTCGTTTACGGTCTCTATTTACACATCCTCAGTTCCTCAGATGCAGATAACGGTCTTTGACAAATTTACTTATAGAATACATTTCATCCTAAAACAACACAAGTTTACGTAGCTAGAACGTAGCTTATCGTAGCTAAATTCTCCTAGCTACGTATCGTCCATCCCTTTGTTTATAGGCTATTCGAAAGATAACGTAGCTTCGTAGCAAAAAAACAAATAAAACGCAGGAGGTGGTGGGGGACTTTATTTATTAGAATTATCCACGCTTTTTGCCATTATACGTGATTTCAGAGTTTCTATATTTCTGTCTGAATATTAGCAATATGATTAACTGTTTATGTTCTGTACTTGCCACGCATACCTTAAACAAAAAATCCACAAATCCTAATAATAAGATTTGTGGACTTTTCTGTTGTCCTAGGCGGACTCGAACCACCACTGACAGAACCAAAAACTGTAGTGCTACCATTACACCATGGGACAATCAATATAAACTGTTTCCAGTTTTCGGGTGCAAAGGTAATAGATTTTTCATCTACTACCAAATTTTTAAGCGTTTACTTTACAGTAATTAAGTAATAATTCTTTTTACCACGCTGTACAAGCAGATATTTTCCATCAATAAGATCGTCAGAAGTTACCGCTTGATCAAATGCTGCAACCTTCTCTTTATTCAAGTTTACGCCACCACCCTTAACGAGTTTACGCATTTCACTCTTACTTGGAAAGATTTCCATGCCATCCTGATTAAAGAGGTCTACAGCTGTACCTCCAAGCAATGACTTATCTATAGTATAATGAGGAACATCCTTGAACACATCATTTAGAGTCGCTTCATCTAGTTTTGACAAACTTTCCTTTGTCGCTTTACCAAAAAGGATATTACTTGCAGCGATAGCCATTTCGAGATCTTCGCTTGAATGCACCATAACAGTAACCTCTTCAGCAAGACGCTTCTGAAGTACACGTCTACCTGGATCTTGTTTGTGCTCTTCAATAAGAGCATCAATCACATCCTTTTCTAGGCTTGTGAATATCTTAATATATCTCTCAGCGTCATCATCACTTACATTCAACCAGAACTGATAGAATGCATAAGGAGTTGTACGGTTACGATCAAGCCAGATATTACCACTCTCAGTCTTACCGAATTTCTTTCCATCAGCCTTTGTTATCAAAGGACATGTAAGACAGAAAGCCTCAGCCTCACTACCAAGAGTACGACGTATCAACTCTGTTCCTGTTGTCATATTGCCCCATTGGTCGTTACCGCCAAGTTGCAATCTTACACCATATTTCTGATATTGATAAAGGAAATCATATCCCTGAAGCAACTGATAAGTGAACTCCGTAAAAGACAAACCATCACGAGCCTCACCATTGAGACGCTTCTGAACAGAATCCTTAGCCATCATGTAATTAACAGTGATATGCTTACCAACTTCACGAACGAAATCAAGAAAAGAAAAATCTTTCATCCAATCGTAGTTGTTAACAAGTTCTGCTTTGTTTGGAGCATCTCCATCAAAATCCAAAAACTTTGAAACTTGCTTCTTTATAGCCTCTTGGTTATGATATAATGTTTCTGAATCCAAAAGATTGCGCTCCTGACTCTTACCAGAAGGATCACCGATCATACCAGTAGCACCACCTACAAGCAAATAGGGCTTGTTACCACAACGCTGCAAGTGACTAAGCATCATGATACCACAGAGATGACCAATATGCAAAGAGTCTGCTGTTGGGTCTGTACCGAGATAAGCCGACACCATGTGTGACTGTAAATATTCCTCTGTACCAGGCATAATCTGAGCTAGCATACCACGCCATTTGAGTTCTTCAACAAAGTTTTTTGCCATTATATTTTTTCAATTTAAAGACGAGCAAACACCCTCGTCTTATTGTTTATTATATTACTGGGGCCCAATAAAGGAAACTTACGGCACCGGATCATATCCGCTACCACCCCAAGGATTACATCTTAATATTCTCCATATAGCAAGTCCTAATCCTTTTATAGGACCATACTTTAATATTGCCTGTCTTGAATACTCAGAACAAGTAGGAGTGAAACGACACGAAGGTGGAGTATAAGGAGTTATAAATTTCTGATAGAACAATATTGGCAGTACGAGAATCCAAGCAAGGGCTCTCGACACATTATGCAATATGCCTATCAAGAATTTCATATTTTCTCACTAATACGTTGAATAAGATTTTTCATTCTTCCCTCTACAGAAGCTGTATCATATAGTTTTGAATCAAGCCATATAAAAGCCATAACTAAGCTACATCCATCTGCTACTTTTTCCGAAACCAGACTACGATTACGTCTATATGCTTCCCTGACCTGCCTTTTAACACGATTACGTTTTACTGCACGCTTAAAACATTTTTTAGGTACACTGACAAGTAACTGAGTATTCGGTACGTCATTTACCATTTCATCTGCGTGCAAATACATATATACCACCCTTAATGGGTAAGCAGACATCGAATGACTTTTACCACCATTAAAGAGACGATCTATGAGTAATTTGCTACAAACACGCTCTTGTTTAGTTAAATTTTCAGCTTGAGATGCCGACATTACTTCTTATTTTTCTCAAGAAAGGCCTTCAGCGCACCAGTCATAGAAGGGTAATCCTTATTTGGTGCCATAAGATCAAGGCGCAAACCTTGGGCTTCTACCTCTTTAGCTGTAGCTGGACCAAAGGCTGCAATCTTTATATCACCCTGCACAAATTCAGGAAAGTTTTTCTTTAAAGCCTTAACACCAGTAGGGCTAAAGAATATCATCATATCGTAATCAAAGTTCTGTTTTTCCTCTTCCGTGAAATCATTGCTTACGGTACGATACATCGTACAAACAGTATTCTTGATGTTCTTGGCATCAAGCATATCCTTGATATCATCATTATGAACATTACTCAATGGAATAAGGAAATTCTCAGTCTTATGTTTGAGCATAAGTGGCAACAAACCATCAATTTTTCCAGTGTTACCAAAGAAAATCTTGCGTTTACGATATTGCACATATTTTTGAATATAAAGCGCTACTGTCTCAATAAGGCAGAAGTACTTCATATCTTCAGGAATAGTAAAACGTAGCTCTTTAGCCAATTTAAAATAATTGTCTATCGCATGACGCGATGTGAAGACAACGGCCGTATGAGCAAGCAGACTAATTTTCTGCTCACGGAATTCTCGTGAAGAGATACCCTCTATTTTGAAAAACGGACGGAAATCCAATTCCACGCCAAACTGATTTGCGATATCATAATAAGGTGATTTTTCGCTTGTTGGCTTAGGCTGAGAGATCAGAATCTTCTTTATCATTATGTCCTAAAAATTTATTTTCAAATAACCATTTATAGCTGTCAATACTCCCCACAATGTGAGTAAAGGCATAACTTCGAGTGCACAAAAGTACAAAATATCTTGCAAAAAGGCGCCTTTTTGCCTAAAAAAGATTATATATGTCTTATATAAAGACAATAATTTTAGCAAAATCACTACTATCGCGGTATATACGAATGCCATTTTCAATGCAAGCCCAAAATAAACAACTAACATTACTACAGGAAACACCAGTAGCCCTTCGACAGAATTTATAAATAAAAATGATTTAATCCATTGTTCATTTGCCCTTTTGTCAAAAAATGTCAAGTTGGCTATCGTGTAAGCCAGCAACTTAAAGAGGAAATACCCTAGTATTGCCCCAGAAAACAGTCCCACGACTTTATATTGTTCAACAATGAACGTGTCACTAACAACAGAACGTGCATATAAGAAGAACAACAAAGAGAACTGGAGACACGTCTGCAGCATCAAAAAGAACTGGAAACGAATTTCACCAGAAGTTTCTGTTATTGCAGTAGTTTCACCATGCTGAACATAAAAGAAATTTTTTGCCTGACGCATGATAAATTTATGAGACTGTGCAAAAGCAACCATCGCTAATATAAAACAAGAAAGCAATATTCCTGTTATCAAGTTATCACCAGCAATCGTATAAGGCACAGGATCACCAGCAACACCTAAGCGACCACCAGACAATTCTGGATGAAACCAAGGCGAGTTAGAAAAGAATGATTCTTTATAGTATTTTGGCAAATTCACATCACGCCAGCTCTTCCCAACAGGCTGTCCAGGGAGATGTAACGTATCTGGCATATTGCTCCAATGGATATCGCTGGGCTTTATGTTAGCCTGAATAGCAGAATCCTGCTGCTCAGGTGTAGCATCTTTCGGCAACCAACTGAGTATCTGCGCAGGTGTAGGCTGTTTTTTCACATGCGGAATTCCTGTCAAGGTTTTCTGCTGTGCCTCTGCATTTACTATGGAATCTTCTTGCTGTATCATATAAAAAAGGACGGGTCTGATTTCCCGTCCCCCTCTTTATGGATTTAATTAAATATCAAATGCTGTTTTGATTTCATCAACACGGTCTAGTTTTTCCCATGTAAACAATTCCACGTCGATTGTTTTCGTCTCGTGGTATCTACTGCTGAATGTTTTTTTCACTATTTCATTCTTCCTTCCCATGTGACCATAAGCTGCAGTTTCAAGATACATTGGCTGACATAACTTTAATTTATGTTCTATAGCATTTGGTCGAAGGTCAAACATTGTTTTTATCTTCTCAGCGATTTCGCCATCAGACATTTTTACATTGCTTCGTCCATATGTATTAACATATATACTTACTGGTTGTGCAACACCAATTGCATAAGCTAGCTGAACTAGCATTTCATCAGCCACTCCTGCAGCAACCATATTTTTTGCTATATATCTTGCTGCATAAGCTGCAGAACGGTCAACCTTTGAAGGATCTTTACCAGAGAAAGCACCTCCACCATGAGCGCCCTTGCCGCCATAAGTATCTACAATAATTTTACGCCCTGTAAGTCCGGTGTCACCATGAGGACCTCCAATAACAAACTTACCTGTAGGGTTTACAAAATATTTGATATCATCGTTAAACAAAGCAAGAACTTTATTTCCTAACTTTGCCTTTACTCGAGGAATCAGAATATTAATAACATCCTCCTTAATTTTTGCAAGCATACGATCATCATCATCATCAAACTGATCATGCTGCGTACTTACAACTATCGTATCAATGCACAAAGGTACATTCTCATCACTATATTTTATAGTAACCTGACTTTTTGAGTCTGGGCGGAGATATGTCATTACTTTGCCTTCCTTACGGATTTCAGCAAGTGTACTCATAAGAAGGTGAGACAGATAAAGAGATACAGGCATATAGTCCTCAGTTTCATTTGAAGCATATCCAAACATCATACCTTGATCGCCTGCACCTTGATTTTCCTCTTCGGCACGACTTACACCACGATTGATATCGTCACTCTGTTCATGAATTGCTGTTAATATTCCACACGAATCACCATCAAACTGATATTCGGCCTTTGTATATCCGATTTTCTTTATAGTATCACGTGCAATAGTCTGTAAATCAATGTATTCCTTAGAGCGCACTTCACCCATAATGACTACTTGTCCTGTAGTGCAGAATGTCTCTATAGCACAATGAGAATTCTCATCATACGCGAGGAATTGGTCAAGCAAGGCATCTGATATTTGATCTGAAACTTTATCAGGATGTCCTTCTGAAACTGATTCTGAAGAAAATAAATAAGGCATATATCTTAATCCTTTCTTTTAAATATTCAATAAAAACTTTTAGGCTGCAAAGTTACAGTTATTTCGTTGAATATCAAAGAAAAACGCTTATTTTATATTTATACAACAGAAAATGGGTGTACAGAACTTAATCTGCACACCCATATACAAAGGATATTTTTACTTTCTATTTTATTCCTTCAGGAAGCATAACAACTGTTATCTTGCTTCCATTTCCAAGGAATTCTTTCATGAATGCAGAGACACTCTGTGGTGTCTGTGCCTCAACGAGTTTTTTATAGTCTGAATATGTATCAACTCCCAATTTATCATATTCATAGATAACACCTTCCCAAAAACCGTTAGTCTTTACACGGTCATCAATTTGCTTCAACATCAAAGCCTTTACTTTATTTAGCATTTCTGCATCACATGTAGTAGCTAGCTTATTTGCCTCATCAGTCATAATCTTCAACGCGATATCACGCTTCTCTGGTTTCATAGGGCATACGCCAACAACCTGATAAATTTTAAATCCATCATCATCTGCACTGGCAGTTCCATAAGCTCCACAAGAATACGCAGCACTGGCTTCTTCACGGATTTCTTTCAAATATTCCATAGAAAGTACCTGACCTATCATATCAACCTGAATTGACTTTTCTAGCGTATATGGTAAATTCATGTTATGCCAAATCATATAACAGTTGGCTTTAGGGGTTTCCATCTTGCGATAGAATATATTTTCAATCTGTCCCGTTTGTGGTATACGATCTCGCTTTGAAGCTACATTGTTAGCCTTAGCAGGAAGAGAACCAAGATACTTACAGATAAGTGGACGAATTGTTGCATCATCAAAGTTACCGATTATCGTAAACTCCCATCCCTTTGCACTTGCTGTACGATCTTTAGCAATCTGTAGAATGCGATCATAGTTTATATCCTTTAAGTTCTCTAGCAACAATGGGGCTGTTCTTGGATTATGATTATATAGAGTTGCAGTCAAAGAGTCGCTAAAAGCTACCTCCGGAGACAGCTCTCTATTTTTGAGCCCTACAGTTAGTTGCTGCATAAGATTGTTATATGAGTCATTGTCTTTCTTAATGTTGGTAAAATATAGATATGCCATCTGAAGCATAGTCTCTACATCCTTTGGTGTTGAATTACCATCAATGCTCATCTTTCTTTCACTCATCTTCAAATTAGCATTAGCAATCTTTCCTGCCATGGCTTTCTGAAGTTCCGTGCTTGAGAAGTCACCAAGTCCACTTATGCCAATAACACTGTTAAACACTTGAGTGTTGGCATAATCAGCCTTACCATACAAAGAAGAACCTGAGCCACCTGTACCAGAAAGAATTACCTGATCTTTTTTATAATCAGTCTTTTTTAAGATAACCTTCACACCATTTGAAAGTTCAAGAGTTGTATAATCAAACTTTTTACTCTTGGTTTCTTTCTTAATTTTTCCAGCTGTTGGAAGTTCTTTAATTAGGGGTTCGTTCTTAACATTATCAACGTATGCTGCAATATTCTCAGCACGCGCAGCCTTAACTGCATCAAGGAGTTGAGCTTCTGTAGGATATACATTACCTTCTTTTTCATTATTGAAGTTAATGATAACCATATTCGAATCACTCTTTGAAACAAGTTCTTTGATTTGTTCATTAATTGCCTCAAGAGGTATCATTGGAACAATCTGTTTCATCGTCTGATAAGAATACTCAATACCTGGCATTGGTTCATTTGTAAGGAAATGTCCTAGACATTCGCTATAGAACTGGCTATTATATCTCTTGTCTTTATTACTATAAGATTTATCAAGTCCACTTAAATAGTCAGCCTGAAAACGACTATACTCAGAAGGAGTAAAACCAAATTCTGAAGCACGGCGTAATTCAACAAAAGCAGCCTTTAACGCATTTGATGCAACACTAATATCTTTTGGAGAAACACTCAAATCAAAAGCATCTTTTGTTTTTGCAAAAATATAATTATCATCAGAAGCCTGTGCACCTACGAAAGGGCAGTCTGCCTTCTGCGCAGCCTCAGTGAAACGATTACCAAGCATAGTTGATATTGCCCCATTGATATAATTATAAACTAGATATTGGATGTTATTTTTCAAAGAATCAGGGAACACATCATGTTTAAACATAAGTTCAACAATAGAACTTTGCATCTCCTTATCTTTATCAATAACAACTATTGGCTGTGCATTATTAGGAACTGGCTCATCAACAATCAGAGCTTCGTTCTTTGGATTCTGTATATTTCCAAAAAGCTTCTTTATCTCTGCTTCTATTTTATCAACATCAACATTACCAACTACGATAATTCCTTGATGAGATGGATGATACCACTTCACGTAATAATCACGTAGTTCCTTTGGCTTAAAGTTATCAACAACGCTCATCAAGCCGATTGGATAACGTACACCATACTTACTACCAGGATATAGTTTTGGAAGATTACGCTCAAACATACGACTTTGAGCACTTGTACGCAAACGCCATTCCTCATGAATAACGCCACGTTCCTTCTCTATTTCCTCCTTGTCAAGCGTAAGTCCTGTTGACCAGTCACGAAGAATTAACATACAAGTATCAACAGCTCCGGCACGCTGAGTAGGAACATTATCTATATTATAAACAGTTTGGTCAATGCTAGTATATGCATTAAGATCACCTCCAAATTCAATACCATTAGCACGGCACCATTCGATAAGAGAGTTACCTTTGAAATTATCAGAACCATTAAAAGCCATATGTTCCAGGAAATGGGCAAGACCACGCTG
>JAGPJJ010000031.1 GCA_018054505.1 Prevotella sp. | reverse complement strand
ATTTGCAATATTTTTAACTCTTTTAATACCATTACATGCTGATTATTAGCATATACCATTACACAACAACAAAGTAATATTGATATAACAAGTCTTCATCACTTAATAAATTGAAATCTATGATTCGTGTTTTTTGCTTTGCATCATGTCTTGTTTTCAAGATTTAGTTGGGCATGAAGATTGCTTGGGCATCGATAATAAAATAAAAAAAATGCTTTTTTTATTTTGTATTGTGTTCGGCTTGCACTATCTTTGCACTATATAAAAATATAATTATGCAAGAAACAAGACAAAACCGCATATCTCGCCTACTACAGAAAGAATTGGCAACAATTTTTCAGGAACAAACTCGCATGATGCATGGCATAATGGTTAGTGTTACACGTGTCAAAATAAGTCCTGATTTGAGCATTTGCACTGCATATCTCAGCATATTCCCAAGTGACAAAGGTGAAGAGCTTATAGCTAACATCACAAAAAATGAAAAAGCTATTCGATTTAATCTAGGTCAGAGAGTACACAATCAGCTTAGAATAATTCCGGAACTTAGATTCTTTATTGATGATAGTTTAGACTACATCGAACATATAGACGAACTTTTGAAAAAATAGTTTTTTAAAATATCCTTCCTATTTTTTATGGGATAGGCAAAATTTATGAACTTTCCATATTATATTGCTAAAAGATATATCTTCTCTAAGAAGAGCACAAACGTTATCAACGTCATATCAATCATTTCTGTTATAGGAGTAGCGGTAGCTACTACAGCACTTGTGATTGTTTTAAGTGTGTTTAATGGTTTCCATGATTTGGTTGCAACATTCTTCACTAACTTCGACCCACAGATTGAAGTGGTTCCGACTAAAGGAAAAACAGCCCCTTCAGATGATCCATTGCTAACAAAGATTAGACATTTGCCAGAAGTTGATGTAGCAACAGAGAGTGTAGAAGATCAAGCACTAGCTATCTATAATAACAAACAAGCTATGGTAACTGTGAAAGGTGTTGATGATAACTTTGATCAGCTCACACATATTACAGATATTCTTTATGGCGACGGACACTACAGTCTTCACGCAGGCGATTTGCAATATGGAATCATGGGTATTAGACTTGCCACAACTTTAGGAACAGGTGCTCGATTTGGTGATTACCTGCGCATATATGCTCCACAAAGAGAGGGCCAACTTGATATGTCTAATCCACAATCTGCTTTTGTTGTAGACTCTTTGTTATCACCAGGAGTTGTATTTGCTGTAAATCAAAGCAAATACGACAAGAATTATATCATCGCCCCAATAGCCTTCGCACGCAATATCTTCGGACAGCAAGGTATGTTATCATCTCTTGAAATAAGACTTAAGGATGGCAGTAACCTTGATGAGGTCAAGAAAGAAATGCAAGAGATAGCAGGAAGCAAATATAAAGTAATGGATCGCTTTGAACAACAAGCTGATACATTTAAGATTATGCAGATTGAGAAAATCATCGCATATATCTTCCTTACGTTTATACTTGTTGTTGCTTGCTTTAATATTATAGGTTCGCTTTCTATGCTTATCATTGATAAGAAAAACGATGTAAACACTTTACGAAATCTTGGAGCCACAGACAAGCAGATATCGCAAATATTTTTGTTTGAGGGTCGTATGATTTCAGCTATTGGTGCTGTTATAGGTATTGGAGTTGGACTATTATTGTGCTTCATCCAACAGCAATATGGAATAGTATCTCTTGGTGATAGCACAGGTAACTTCGTAGTTAATGCATATCCAGTTAGTGTTCACTATGGAGACGTTGCAATTATATTCGTAACTGTACTTGCTGTGGGATGGCTTGCTGTGTGGTATCCCGTAAGATACCTCAGCAAGCGACTGTTATTCTAAATCTACATGATTAACAGTGACCTTCTCATGAAGGAATATTTGTGCACTTTCCTTAAACTTATCAGGGTTCTCTGTAGTATAATATTTACAAGAACCACCATGAGTTATTTGTTTCTTTATATCGTCATGACGATCTAAATAGCTTCTAAGACTATCTGCAACAAATTCTCCTTGAGGAATAATCCTTACGCCTGGCTTAACATATTTAATTATCTTAGGCATAAGAATTGGATAATGCGTGCAACCTAATATGATGGCATCAATATCATCATCCTTTCTCATAAGTTCATCAATACGTTTCTTGACGAAATAGTCTGCTCCTGGGCTATCAGCTTCGTTATACTCAACTAATGGTACCCAGAAAGGACAAGCGACTCCACTTACCTTTATATCAGGCCAGAATTTCTTTATCTCTAAATCATAACTATGACTGATAACGGTTCCTTCTGTTGCAAGGAGTCCAACATGATTATTCTTTGTAAGAGTACCTATAATTTCTGCAGTAGGTCTTATCACCCCCAGCACTCTTCGTGATGGATCCAATTCAGGAAGATCACGTGTTTGTATACTTCTAAGAGCTTTAGCCGAAGCGGTGTTGCATCCAAGTATAACAAGATGGCAACCCATTTCAAACATTTTTATAACTGCCTGACGTGTAAACTGATATACGACATCAAAAGAACGGGTACCATAAGGTGCTCTTGCATTATCTCCAAGATAGAGATAATCATACTGTGGCAATAACTGACGAATACCATGAAGTATTGTCAAGCCACCATAACCAGAATCAAAGACTCCAATAGGGCCTGGATTCTTTGGGAACGAAATTGCCATTTATTTATTAATAACGTCTTTAACTATAGCGCTGATGTCCTCTCCTGAAGCATTATTAATGTATGGAACGGCATCATTGTCTGTATTCAAAATAAAAGCATACCCACGCTGATCACCAATTACTTTAACTGCAAGACGCAATTTCACCTTTAATGAGTCATAAGCCTCTTTCTTTGCTTGCGCTAATAGACGTGCTGACTCTTGCTTAAAAGCGACATTCTTTTCCATCATATCTTGAAGTTCTGCTTGACGCTTCTGCAATATTGTAGGTGCGAAGTCACGCTGACCGTCAAGGAACTGCTCATATTTTTTATTGAACTCATCTTCAACGCGCTTGGTTTCTGCATCATATTTTGCTTGCAAATCGTTTATATTATGCTGTACTACAGCATAATCAGGCATCTGCTTCATCGCATCATCAAAGCTGAAATAGCCAAATTTTAAAGTAGTCTGAGCATTAGCTGCAAACGTAAATGCAACGAAAGCAAGAAACAAGAATAGCTTTTTCATAATTGAACAAATATTTAATATTACTGATTTACTAAAATCACACAGAACGAACGTTTCTCTTTATGAGAAAGTAGGGACGGAATATATCATTCCGTCCCTACTCTATTCATATCGGTGTATGATAATTACTTCAATTTGTTAAGTTGTGCCTTTACATCAGCTGTAACATCCTTACTAAGGGTATCACTGATATAAGGTATACCAGCACTTACATCCATGATGTAAACATATCCACCAAGTTTACCTACAGCCTTAATAGCATTTACAAGTTTAGTTGTAATAGGCTGCATTTTTTCCTGCTGAGTCTTTTGAAGAGCTTGCTGGTTGTCTTGGTATGTCTGCTGAATCTTCTGGTACATTGTCTGAAGATCAGTCTCTGTTTCCTGTTGCTTTGTTGCATTCATTGTAGACTTTGTCTTGTCATACTCCTGACTCTTACGTGTCAGTTCATCCTGCATGGCCTTAAGGTCATTCTCATACTGCTTTGCTGTTGCTTCCATCTCTCCACGAGCCTTGATAAATTCAGGCATCTGTGACATTACTTCCTGAGCATTAAGATGTCCGAACTTCTGAGCAAATGTAGCCAGAGGAGCAAACAACATCAACATTAAAATAATTTTTTTCATGTTTTCTAATTTTATATTTATATTAATTATTTTGCAAATCCCAATCTCAGAAGAACCTCGTTAGATATATCTATACGTGGGCTTCCGAATATGATTCCCTGATCACTTGAACGGTCTAAGACTAAACTGTATCCTCGCATTTCAGAAATTTCCTTTACTGCATTATAAATATCATCCTGAATTGGAGATATAAGACTTTCGCGCTTTTTAAACAATTCGCCTTCAGGACCGAAATATTTCTTCTTCAAATCTGCAGCAGCTTTTTCTTTAAGCATTATCTGCTCCTGTCTAGCCTTCTTTTGTTCCTGTGAAAGGAAAGCTATCTCATTCTGATAGTTTTTATACATTGTACTAGCCTCTGTATTCAAAGCCTCAACTTCTGCTTGCCATTTTTTGCTCACCTGATCCAGCTGTTCGTTTGCACGTTCATAAGCTGGTATATTTTTAAGTATGTATTCCATATCAAGGAGAGCAAACTTTTGTGCACTCATTGTCATTGCTGATAATAGCAAGACAAACATCAATACTGTTTTCTTCATACTTTTAATCTTTATAATTTAGAATTCCTGTCCTAGTATAAAGTGGAACTGACTTCCACCCTTTGTTCCATTAACATTATCCTTGTCGAAACCATAAGCCCAGTCAATACCCATCAAACCAACCATTGGCAGATAGATTCTCACACCAAGACCTGCACTACGCTTCATGTCAAATGGATTAAAGTATTTTGTATCGCTCCAAGCATTACCTGCTTCAACAAATCCAAGACCATATATAGTTGTGTTGCCAAGCATAAATGGATAACGTAGTTCCAATGTGAAGCGGTCGTAAGCATAACCATTATATGCAAGTGAACCATTCTCATAACCACGAAGTCCGATTGTCTCTTCAGCATATCCAGTAGAATATCCACTCATACCGTCACCACCGACATAATATGTTTCAAATGGAGACTTCTTATATTTATTATAGCTTCCAAGGAGTCCCATCTCAACACGTGACATGAGCACGAAACATTTATCGCCTCCACTTAGTGCTGTATATGTCTTAGCTTTAAACTTCCACTTGTGGTATTCTACCCATCTGTACTTTTCCTGCTGTTCAGCTGAATATGTTGCAGAATATGGATCATTAGCAAGATTCTTATAATCCTTGTGATCCCATGCACTCCATGGTGGAGTCAGTGTCACACTCGCTGTAAATTCAGAACCCCTACGTGGATAGAGTTGGTTATCGGTTGAAGTACGACTCAAAGACAAATTAATATTCAAGTTGTTTGCAGAACCATTTGTCATAAGGAAGTAACTCCAGTTCTTCAAATCATAACGCTGATAAGATAACTGTGCAGACAATGTGAAATAGTCGTCTGGCCAACGAAGGCGCTTACCCCATCCAAGGCTTATTCCATAAAGCTTTACGTATTTATCTGGATCGTAATAATTCTCATAGTTATTGTAGTTATAACTTCCATAACCATACATTGAACTATAATAGTTATTCATGTCAGAGCTATTATAATATGTGCTAGAGACATCAGTCTGCTTACTGAAATATGCGCTCACACTAAATTGGTTAGGGCGCTTACCGCCAAACCAGTTAGTAGAGTAACTAGCATTATAGCTCTGATAGTATGTACCGTTAGTCTGTGCACCGAGACTTAGGACCTCGCCGTCACCGATTGGCATGATACCACGATGTTCCTTGTTCTTATTAAATAGGTTTGCCATAGAGAAGTTATTAAGCTTCAAACCTATACGACCTATCACACCAGTCTGTCCCCAACCAAGAGAGAATTCAACCTGATCATTACTTTTCTGTTCAAGATTATAGTTGATATTTACAGTTCCATCTTCAGGAGATGGTTTAACATCAGGATTAATCTTTTCAGGATCGAAATGTCCCATTGAAGCCAACTCACGTACCGAACGCATCAAAGCCTCTTTTGAGAAAAGATCACCTGGTTTTGTACGCAATTCACGACGGACAACATTTTCATAAAGACGATCGTTACCATTTATGCGAACATGGCTCAAATATGCCTGAGGTCCCTCAACAACACGTATTTCAAGATCTATTGAATCACCTACAATGTTTACTTCTGTAGGACTAATGCTTGAAAAAACATAACCGTTGTTATAATATAAGTTAGCTGCGGCATCTTCATCTTCATTTAAACGCTTATGAAGGAGTTTCTGATTATAAACATCCCCCTTCTTCATACCGAATATATAATTCAGTTTGCTTGTCGTATATACAGTGTTACCAACCCATGTTATATTTCGTAGATAATATTTTTGTCCTTCATCTACCTTAATATATATGTTAACATGCTTTGGATCATTATTCCAAACACTATCTTTCAAGATTGTTGCATCACGGAAACCCAGTTCATTGTATTTTTCAATAAGCTTTTTCTTATCCGTATCCCATCTCTCTGGTGTATATTTCTTAGCCTTAAGGAAACTGCTTAGCTTACCAGCCTCGTGAGTCTTGGCAAAAGCACCTTTTTTAAATAGTCCACCTTTTATTTTACTGTCGCCCAGAGCTTTATTACCATCAATAGTAATAGTACGAACTTTCATCTTCTGCTTTTTGTCAACAATGACATCAAGAATCACTTCGTTTTTATTTGCAACATCATCATGTTGATTTATTACAATTTCGGCGTTCTTAAATCCTTTATCATCAAAGTATTTCTTAGCCAGAATCTTTGCTCTATCAATCATGTTAGGAGTAATCTGCGAGCCTTTAAGCAGACCAAGTTTCTGCTCCATATCTTCACGCTCGCTTTTCTTCAATCCTTCATAATTAATTGTCGAAACACGAGGACGTGTCTTCAACGCAATATGCAAATAAATTTTTCTACCGACAATAGAATCTGCTGAAATTTGAACATCAGAGAATAAACCATGACGCCAATAACGCTTTACAGCATTTGTTATCTCAGATCCAGGAATTTCTATTTCCTGTCCTACCTGCAAACCAGAAATACCTGTAAGCATATAATCTTCATAGCCCTCAACACCAGAGATGTTGATACCCCCAATAGTACAAGAACGCGGAGTACCTGCATAAGAAATATCGGGGTTTAGAATTTTGTCCTGTGCTTGTGAATACAGTCCAAGGGTAAGACCCACTGTTAGTAAAAATACCTTCTTTATATTATTCATTCTAAAAGATGTTTCGAATCTTTAATATTATTATCTATAATCTACTTATCTGATTGGGCAGATTCAACTTGTTCCTCTGTCTTACCGAATCTTCGTTGACGACTTTGATAGCTCAAAATAGCATCTTGCAAATCCTCTTCTCCAAAATCTGGCCAATATGTTTCACAGAAATACAGTTCAGAATAAGCTATCTGCCATAACAAATAATTACTTATTCTCAACTCGCCACCAGTACGTATCAGCAAATCAGGATCTGGCATGAAACTTGTTTCCAAATGCTTACTTATAGTTTCCTCCGTGATCATTTTTTCAACAGTCTTATGGTCGAGTTGTCCCACAACAGATTTTTCTATAGCTTCATCAACGATATCATGTACAGCCTTCGTAATTTCCCAACGGCTTGAATAACTCAATGCAACAACCATTGTCATTGCATCATTGTTAATGGTATGCTCCATGGTTTCGTCCAACTTATCCTGCACATCTTGTGGCAGTCGTTTAATATCGCCAATTACTCTAAAGCGCACATTGTTTTTCATGAATATTTCATCTTCAAGAGAACTCAAGACAAGTCCCATTAATGCGCTTACTTCATCAGCTGGACGATTCCAGTTTTCTGTAGAGAATGTATATAGGGTGAGATACTTAACACCAAGACGTACGCATTCAGATGTTATTCTTCGCACAGCGTCAACACCTGCCTGATGACCGAAGCTTCTCGGTTTATCTTTCTCAGCAGCCCAACGTCCATTACCATCCATAATGATGGCAATATGCTCTGGTATCCGTGTCATATCCAATGTTTTATTCATATATATAGTCTACTCTTTATTACATGTTGTACACTTTGGCATAAAGCTATAAGTGATTGTCAGAAGGAGTGATGAGTAACAGTCTGTATTCTTAAATAAACCAGAACTATTTATCCCATATGGATCCTTAACCCCATCAAGTCTGTCGCTTAACGAAAAATGCATTGCCCATTCAAGCCCAGCATTAAGTCTTTCACCTATTTTATATTTAAGGCCCACACCAAGTGGGATATTAGCTGTAAAGACATTATTCGAGCAATCACAATATGTCATTCCGATACCACCACTCACAAATGGTGTAAAACGTTTTGCACCGCGATAGTCATTTCCAGTACCATAAGGCCAGAAATTGTACTCATATATTAAATTTGCGTCAGCAATCGAATTATCAAAACTATATTTGCCATCAGCATATTCAGCATAATAAGTATCTACCCCTGCAGAACTTCCTTTTAGCTTTCCATACGACATTGTTAATTTCAATGCCATAAAATGGTCAATATTACGTCTTAAAACAACTGTGAGCATAGGCTTCAGATCTTTAGTTATATTGCTATTAAAATCACCTAAATATCCCGTCAAGCCCAAGCCCCCTCCGATTTCCATACGATAGTCGTCGTCTGTCTGCCCACTCATTGAAGTGGCAGAGATAATTAGTATTATCATCAAAACGACTTTTCGCATTTTATCAGACTATTCTTCTTTCCAAGCCACTTTATTAATATGCCCTTTCCATACTTGACCGCTATCTCCACATATCAACCAAATACAATTATTATTGTCGGCAACAAGTGCAAAGGACGCAGCCGCGCATTTAAATTCTATCGGCTGTGTTATCAGAGAGTCATTCTGCCATGTGATTCCCTTATCATAGCTCATATAGAATTTATTAAAGGCTTTTTCTGTACTCAATCCAAGTCCACTTCCACCAAATGCCATTATCGCATCTCCATATTTAACCGTTTGGAGATTAGTAAGACGTGGAGCTGGGTATTTATTTTCTTCTGTTATATTATAATATGCCCAAGGTTGGTTTTCACTTCCAGCCGCATTCTCTTCAACCTTGCCCCAAACCATAGCATAAGCATCACTAGTAAACGATGCATCACGATTTCCTACAAGAACAAGATTATTTGTATTGTCATTAACAGGAGAAGCAAAACTAAACATATTTACATTATCTGTTGGAAGCAAATTTAAAGCATCTTCCA
Source organism: Prevotella sp. (assembly GCA_018054505.1). Classification (GTDB taxonomy): domain Bacteria; phylum Bacteroidota; class Bacteroidia; order Bacteroidales; family Bacteroidaceae; genus Prevotella. The sequence goes on along the minus strand of JAGPJJ010000031.1, from coordinate 6,087 downwards.
TCACATCGACAGTCCAAGTCACGCCCCCGTCTAAAGAAATTTTTATTCCGCTTCCACTTAGTGCATACATCTTTGCTGATGTGCATCCCACCAATCTAGTAAGCGGTTCATTGCTTACCGTCTCCCAAGAAATGCCATCCTTACTTCTTATTACACTTCCACTATTATACGTATAGATATAATCATCTTTTACGATAAGACTCTTATAGGCATCAGTAGACATTACTATATTTGGAGTAATTTCATTCCAGCCTGAAACACTATTTTGTGAAGTAGAATAAAGTTTTGCTACGCCACCACTATTTCCCATAAGGAATATCTGGCTATTCAAAGCAACTCCCTTCATTGCCGAAAGAGCGGCAATATTATCATTAATTGCCGAAGTCGCATCCCATCGGAAAGAGTCTGCAACTTCCTTATGCACATTCACGTGAACTGTATATTTACGATAAGCAGTACCTTCCTGATTATAGACACGGAATTCACGCGGAGTAGTGAAATTCATAGAGTCAGTACTTGAATAGTAGGCCAAACTATCACTAGTAAGGCTTTTTATCACAATGCTTCCACTGTTTTTAGATGAAACAGTACATAACACCTTTTTACCATCAATACCATAAGGTAGTGAATCAGGGTTGTATATTTCACCTTTAGATTGGTCAATATAAAATTTATACCCACTGCAACTAAGCGTGGTTTGATATACACTGTCCTTGCCAGTTGATGATGTGGTATGCTTATAATATTTAAGCGTACCAACTGAGAAACTTGTTATAGCGGTATCGCCATAATAAGTTGTTACTTCATTATCACTGTTTAAACAAGATGTAAAAACAAATATGGCTGAAATCAGCGCTGCCAAGGATAATAGCTTCCTCTTCATTACACTCAATTATATTATTAAATACCACGAGAAAATACTTTCTCGCAAGTTTTTGTCTGCAAATTTAATCAGAATTCTGCAAATAGGGCAATAATTCTATCCTTTATTATGTAAAATAATGATTATAAGAACGTTTTTTAAGTTTGTTTTACTTAAAACCATTACTTTAAAGTAACAAACAGTGATTAAATCATTCTAGCAATATTTTTAGTAAACAAATTGGCAGAATACAATATAATTCATTATTAAGGTTTGAAAAAACAAAAAAAACTCGCTTTCAAAAGAAAGCGAGTTTAATATATAAAGTTTTAATCTTCTAGGATTAGAGCTTTGGACCAGCAGCTACAAGAACCTTACCAGCCTCATTGCCTTCATATTTCTTGAAGTTCTTGATGAAACGTGCAGCAAGATCCTTTGCCTTAACTTCCCACTGACTAGCGTCAGAGTAAGTGTTGCGTGGGTCAAGGATGTTAGTGTCAACACCATTCAACTTTGTAGGAACTACGAAATCGAAGAATGGGATTGTCTTTGTATCAGCTGCATCGATAGAGTGATCAAGAATAGCGTCGATGATACCACGTGTATCACGGATAGAAATACGCTTACCTGTACCATTCCAACCAGTGTTTACGAGGTATGCCTTAGCACCACTGATTTCCATCTTCTTAACTAGTTCTTCAGCATACTTTGTTGGGTGAAGCTCAAGGAAAGCCTGACCGAAACAAGCAGAGAATGTAGGAGTTGGCTCTGTAATACCACGCTCTGTACCAGCAAGTTTAGCTGTGAAACCAGAAAGGAAGTAATACTTAGTCTGCTCAGCATTCAAAATTGATACTGGAGGAAGAACACCAAAAGCATCAGCAGAAAGGAAGATAACCTGCTTTGCAGCTGGACCCTGAGAAACTGGACGCTGGATATTCTTGATATGATAGATTGGGTAAGATACACGAGTATTCTCTGTAACCTTCTTATCATTGAAGTCAATTGTACCATCCTTAGCTACAGTTACGTTCTCAAGAAGAGCATCGCGACGGATAGCTTTGTAGATATCAGGCTCAGACTCTTTGTCAAGGTTGATAACCTTAGCATAGCAACCACCTTCGAAGTTGAATACACCGTTATTATCCCATCCGTGCTCGTCATCACCGATAAGCTTACGCTTTGGATCTGTAGACAATGTAGTCTTACCTGTACCAGAAAGACCGAAGAAGATAGCTGTATTCTCACCGTTCATATCTGTGTTAGCAGAACAGTGCATAGAAGCCATACCCTTAAGTGGAAGGAAGTAGTTCATCATAGAGAACATACCCTTCTTCATTTCACCACCGTACCATGTATTTACGATAACCTGCTCTTTAGAAGTAACGTTGAATACAACAGCTGTCTCTGAATTAAGACCAAGTTCCTTATAGTTAGTAACCTTTGCCTTAGAAGCATTGTAAACGATGAAGTCTGGCTCCTGCTCAAAGTCAGCCTCACTCTGTGGGCGGATGAACATGTTTGTTACAAAGTGAGCCTGCCAAGCAACCTCAACGATGAAACGAACCTTCATACGTGTGTCCTTGTGTGTACCGCAGAAACCATCAACAACAAAAAGCTTCTTGTTTGAAAGTTCTTTCTTAGCGATCTCCTTTACAGCATCCCAAGTTTCCTTAGATGTGCGGTGGTTATCGTTATGAAATTCCTCAGAATCCCACCATACAGTGTCATGAGAGTTCTCATCGTCAACGATGAACTTATCTTTAGGTGAACGACCTGTGTAGATACCTGTCATTACGTTAACAGCGCCTAGCTCTGTTTCCTGACCTACCTCAAAACCTTGAAGACTTTCTTTAGTCTCTTCGTTGAACAAAACTTCAAATGAAGGATTGTAAAGTACTTCTGTAGTACCTGTAATACCGTACTTTGCGAGTACAGACTTGTCAAACTTTGCCATTTTTCAAATGTATTTAAGTTGTGAAATATTTATTTCCTTAATTAATACCTTAAAATTCGACCGCAAAGATAACGAAATTGTATCGAATAACCAACTTTACTCTGTCAAAAAACATACAACAGAAAATTTTTTAGGTTAAAGAATTTAAAAAAAACATCGTTGAAAAGACATTTGCAAAATAGACTTTGCAAAATAAATAGAATTGTCTAACTTTGCACAAATTATTATAAAACGACCTATGAAAATAGTAAATTTCTCAGAGCAAAACAGCATTATCAACCAGTATATGGCTGAAATCCGTGACGTAGATTATCAGAAAAATAGATTGCTGTTTAGAAACAACATTATGCGTATTGGTGAATTCGAAGCTTTTGAACTCTCAAAGACATTGGAATATAGCGAAAAAGAAGTTGCCACTCCATTAGGCATTGCTAAAATTAATGTACCTACAGACAAGATTGTTCTTGCAACAATCTTCCGCGCAGGACTCCCTTTCCATAATGGTTTCTTGAATGTCTTTGATCATGCAGGAAATGCTTTTGTAAGTGCATACCGCGAATATAAAGACGAAGAACATCACGAGGTTAACATACATATTGAGTATCTTGCCACCCCAAGTATTGATGAGAAAAACCTCATTATAGCTGACCCAATGTTGGCTACAGGTGGAAGTATGGAACTTGGTTATAAAGCATTTCTCACTAAAGGTACTCCTAAACAAATTCACGTTTGTTGTGTCATTGCAACTCCAGAAGGAATTGAACATATTAAGAACACATTCCCTGAGGATAGAACCACAATTTGGTGTGCAGCAATTGATCCTGGAATGAATGAACATAAGTATATTGTACCTGGTTTTGGTGACGCCGGAGACTTATGCTACGGAGATAAATTATAAAAACACAATAACGAGACGTGCTTTGTCTTTTTCAATCTGCAGTTCTTTCGAAACAAACTGCTGATTAAAATCAAAAAGACAAAGCACGTTTTTTATGACTTAATATTTAAAAGAACTTCCGCCAAGGAATTCTCTCAACAAAGATGTTGGGGGAATATCTCTGTTACTAATCGGCAGAAAATATTTAAGGAACTTCAAAAGTCGATATGCTTCACTATATTCCTCGCTATTTTCTGGAACTTGTTCCAACAATGGCTCTGCCTGTGTTTTTAGAACAGCAAGTTCAAACAACATAGCTGTATTGAAAACAGCATCCGCATTTTCTTGATACGGAAATATCCACTTGTTTTCACCAGCTCTAACAGAAGGCCATCTATGAATTGTTTCCATCGCATTAACCCCGCGGTATTTATAATCTCTGACAATTCGCCTCAATAATCTATTATCAGTTGTGGGTATATAATTATGATCATCAAGCAATATTGTAGTGAGTGCTGATGCATAAACGCGATACTTCTGCTCTTCTGGTATCTGCGAAGTCAGTTCTGGATTTAGAGCATGTATTCCTTCTACGACCAACACATTATGCTCGTCCATTTTCAACTTCTTGCCACTTTTTTCACTTGTTCCTGATTGGAAATTATACTTAGGCAATTCTACTTCTTCCCCTCTAAACAAAGCATTAAACTGTTCGTTAATAAGTTTAAGATTCAGAGCATATATACTTTCATAATCAAGTTCACCATCGTCATCTTTAGGCGTATGTTCACGATCTACGAAGTAATCATCCAAACTTATCTGCAATGGTTTTATTCCATTTGCAAGCAATTGTATTGACAATCTTTTGCAAGTAGTTGTCTTTCCTGATGATGACGGTCCAGCAAGCAACACCAACTTCACGCCTTTGCGGTTTGCTATTTCATCCGCAATCATGGCGATCTTCTTTTCCTGCAAAGCCTCACTAACATTTATAAGTCCCGTAGCAAACCCATTTGTAACAGATTCGTTGAAATCGCCCACGGTACGCACTCCCATGATATCCTGCCATCTATGATGCTCTTTGAATATTTCAAACATCTTATCCTGTCGTGTCATTTCTGGTAACACAGAAGGATCCTTCATAGAAGGAATTCGCAACAAAAGACCATCATAATATTTTTCTAGTCCAAAGAGATACAGCTTTTTAGTATTAGTAAGGAGAGAACCATAATAAAAATCAACATAATCATCAATCTGATAATATGTAGTATATAGTCGTCCACTACTTTCTAGCAGTTTTACTTTTGCTCCATCACCACGATCTCGAAACATCTTAATTGCTTGTTCGCTTGGCACCTCATGTCGTGTAACAGGCATACGCGCATGAATGATTTTTTTCATACGCTCTCTTATATTTTCTACATCTTCAAGCCCTACAGGATGCCCTAATTGTAGGTTCACATAGTAACCATTAGATACCGGAATATCTATAACTACACGACTTTTTGGATAAATATCATGAACAGCTTTACACAAAACAAAAAACAATGTACGCGTGTAATTACGGGATGCTGAAGCTGAATGCATATCAAGAAATTCCACATCCTTACTATGATAAACTCTAAAGTGCATTCCTTCTACCTTATTATTCACTCTTGCACATATAGGTCCGTATGGCATATCAATCTTAAATTCAGAAAAAACATCAGAAAGTGTGCTTCCTATAGCCACGTTTTGAGTTTTTTTATTATTTTTGCAACGGATTTGTATTACTTGTTTCATAGATTGGTATTTATTATATATAATAATGTTAACTTAACTGTTATAACATCAGAACCCCAAAGATATAAAAGTTTTGCATCTCTACAAAATTTAGACATTACAAATTAAATAAATTATGTCGATTTGGATATTTTTTAAACTTATTGGTTCGCTTGCACTTCTTATGTTTGGTATGAAGTCTATGAGCGACAGTTTACAGAAGATGGCTGGTCCCCAACTTCGTCACGTATTAGGAGCAATGACCACCAACCGCTTTACAGGAATCCTTACCGGCACCTTCATTACCGCCGCAGTACAAAGCTCTACCGCAACAACAGTGATGACAGTGTCATTTGTTAACGCAGGGCTTTTAACACTTGCACAGGCAATATCTGTAGTTATGGGTGCAAATATTGGAACCACCCTTACCGCATGGATAATGAGTGCAGGATTCTCTTTCAATATTACCGATTTCGTATGGCCGGCATTTTTTATTGCCATACTACTGATCTACTCAAAAAAGCGTAAGATACTTGGCGATTTTATATTCGGAGTATCATTTATGTTCCTTGGTTTGGGAACTTTAAGACAAACCGGCATCGATATGGATTTGGCTCATAACCAACCAGT
>JAGPJJ010000162.1 GCA_018054505.1 Prevotella sp. | reverse complement strand
TTATTCCTCAATTAATCCTTTTGTTAGCATGTCATAATATAAAGCTTCTAACTCTCCCTGAGTAAGTTTAGCAACAGCGTGTTCTATATTACGTATAAGTTCTTCACGGCGATAGTCACCTGTTGAATTAAAATGTGCAAAGTCTACCATATTTTTATAATTTTATGCAAAGATACTGTTTTTTTTGTTACCTTTGCAATAATGTTTAAAAGAACATATCATGGAACAAATCAAAAATAACAAACTCACAGTAACTGTATCTAAACACGGTGCAGAACTTCAAAGTATTAAGGATATCAATGGTAAAGAATATCTTTGGCAAGCTGATCCTAAATTCTGGGATCGTCACTCACCTATTTTATTCCCTATCGTTTGCGGACTTTGGGAAGATAAATATCGTGTAAACGGAAAAGAATATAAACTTGGACGCCACGGTTTCGCACGTGACACAGACTTCAAGCTCATTGCACAGGGAGACAATCAACTTGTTTACGGTCTCAACGATAGTGCAGAGACGTTTAAAGACTATCCATTTCATTTTAATTTAGCTGTAAGCTACAAGATTGTAGAGAATAAGATAAAGGTGGTTTGGCATGTTGAAAACACTGACAATAAGGAAATATATTTCCAGATTGGAGGTCATCCAGCATTTAATGTTCCTGACTTGAAACCAGGCGAGCCATTAGCTGGTACGCTAAAATTTGACGAAGAAGAACCAAGCAGACTATATGGTAATGTTGGCGGATGCATCACTCCTGGATATCATAAAGTTAAAACAGAAGGTGGACTTTATAAATTCACGCAAGATGACTTCAAGGATGATGCAGTGATCTTTGATCACTGTCAGCTTAAGAAGATTAGTATTATCAACAAAGAAGGCAAGCCAGAGGTTACTCTTGACATTAAAACTCCTGCTGTTGGAATATGGAGTCCATATGGTAAAGATGCACACTTCGTTTGTATTGAGCCTTGGTATGGTATTCACGACTGGGCAAAATACGATGGAGAATTCAAGGATAAGTATCTTATGAACAAGCTTCTTCCTGGATGTAGTTTCATGAGTGAATATACGATAACAATCGGTGAATAATATATGAAACCAAAAATGGGGCTGAAAGAAAATTCTTTCAGCCCCATTTTTTATCTGTTTATAAGATATTCGTTATTGTATCAGAATGCCTCACGATACTTATTTTCGTCCTGATCTTCCAACATACTTAAATAACTTTGGTATCTGCTTGCAGCAATATAATGATTTTCCAAAGCCTTTAACACGGCACAACCAGGTTCGTGAGTATGCGTGCAATTATTGAATTTACATTCTTTTGAGTATTGGAAGATATCGCGGAAATAACTTGTTAGTTCTTCAGGAGCCATATCAAAAGTACCAAATCCTTTTATTCCAGGAGTATCAATAATATATCCACCCTCTGGTAATTCTAACATTTCACTGAATGTTGTAGTATGCATACCAGTATTATGGGCATCGCTGATTTCTGAAGTTCTGAGGTTAGCATCCGGCAATATTCTGTTAATTAACGTGCTCTTTCCTACTCCACTATTACCACTCAAAAGCGTTATTTTGCCTTCAAGCATTGGGCGTAAGCTTTCGATTCCGTCACCAGTTGCTGCAGATATTTCAACACATTCATATCCAATCGTTGAATACAATTTGATCATCATCTGCTGATAATGCTGTTCTTCCTCTGAAAGAATGTCCAACTTATTGAACACCAATACAACAGGTACACTATAAGCCTCAGCTGAAGCAAGGAAACGATCAATGAAAGTAGTACTTGTCTGCGGATAATTAACTGTAACAAGAAGGAAAGCCTGATCAACGTTAGCTGCAATAATATGACTTTGCTTACTCAGATTCTGAGACTTACGTATAATATAATTACGGCGGTCTTCAATCTTGGTAATAAAGGCTGTACCTTCCTGATTAGTAACAATTTCAACTAAATCACCAACAGCTACAGGATTTGTACTGCGAATTCCCTTTAATCTGAAATTGCCCTTGATCTTGCTTTCGATAACCTTTCCGTCATCAGTTTTAACTGAATACCAGCTACCGGTGTTCTTTATAACTAATCCTCTCATTCAGACTTATTATACGGTCATGATTTCCTTCTGCTTATCGCTTAGCAGATCTTCAATCTTCTTGATATACTTGTCATGAACCTTCTGGAGATCAGCTTCAGCATCTTTTTCACTATCTTCAGACAAACCGTCTTTAATAGCCTTCTTCAGCTTTTCCTTTACTTCACTACGAACATTGCGTACTTCAATCTTGGTTTTCTCGCCAATTTTGTTGCATTGCTTAACAAGTTCCTTACGGCGTTCCTCAGTAGGTTGTGGAATACCAAGGCGGATAACCTCACCATTATTTTCAGGAGTAATACCAACATCACTGTCCATAATAGCCTTTTCAATATCTTTAATTACCTTTTTATCCCATGGGCGTATGGCAATAGATCTTGCATCTGGTGTTGTTACAGTTGCGACCTGATTAAGAGGAACCTTACTTCCATAAGATTCAACTTTCACGCCATCAAGTATGGCTGTATTGGCGCGACCGGCACGAATGTGTGTCAATTCGTCGGCAAGATACATTGCTGCCATCTCCATGCGCTCTTCGGCATCGCTTAATGTTGCTTTAACGTCTAACATATTATATGATTATTTAATTTTCTATTCTACAAAATTAGATATTAATTTTCAAAACTGCAACTGTTTAGATAAAATATTAGCAATCTTTTCAATATACAGTCTATCTGTCTCGTCAAATGTAGCAAGTTCCTTGCTATCAATATCAATTACTCCATAAACATCACCATTTGAAGAGTGAATTGGAACAACAATCTCTGAACGAGACAAAGATGAACATGCTATATGTCCAGGAAATGCTTCTACATCATCAACAATAATTGTTGAGTTTTCTTTCCAAGCTGTTCCACAGACTCCACGTCCTTTTTTTATACGATAACAAGCTACACTTCCCTGAAAAGGTCCCAAGAGCAATTCATCACCATTAACAAGATAAAATCCAACCCAGAAATAATTTTCAGGAAATGTTTCGTGCATAGCGGATGATACATTCGACAACACACCAACTACATTGTTTTCACCTTCTGCCAAACATTCTATCTGTGCACAAAGTGTTTCGTATTTATCTTTCTTATCAAGAATAACCATTTTGTTACTGCAATTGTTTTTCTACGACATTTGTTAATTCAACAAACTGCTGAACACTCAACTGTTCTGGACGTTTTGTCATAATATCCATCGTAAAGAAATCAGCACTTGGCATGTGATCTTTTGAGAACATCTGCTTTATACTAACTCTCAACATTTTTCTGCGTTGATTGAATACCGTTTTTACAAGGCGCTTGAAAAGTTTTTCGTCGCAACCTAGTTCTGTAACGTTATTGCGAGTCATTCTAATCACAGCACTCTTCACCTTTGGTGGTGGGTTGAAAACATCCGGTTCAACAGTAAACAGATATTCAACATCATACCAAGCCTGTATCAATACAGACAAGATTCCATAGGCTTTACATCCTGGTGCTGATGCGATACGAAGCGCAACTTCACGCTGAATCATACCAGTACAGCATGGAATAAGTTCCTTGTAATCAAGCATTTTGAAAAATATCTGGGAAGATATATCATAAGGATAGTTTCCTGTAAGCACAAACTGCTTACCAGCAAATATCTCATTAAGATCCATACGAAGAAAATCCTCGCCAATTATATTATCATTCAACTTAGGATAGTTCTCATGCAAGAATGCAACAGATTCAGAATCTATCTCAACAGCTTTAACCTCTCTGTTCTTTGTAACCAGATATTGAGTTAAAACTCCCATTCCTGGTCCTATTTCTAATACAGGAATATCTGGACAAGCATCAACAGTATCAGCTATTCTACGAGCTATACCTAAATCAATAAGAAAATGCTGACCTAAGTTCTTTTTTGGTTTTACTAACTTCATTATATATGTTTAATATGTGAAAGGCATTGACTGGTAAAACATAGTTTTTTGTGTTACAACAATCAATATCACGCTACAAATTTAATTAATCTTATAGGAACAACAAAATAAAAACATAAAAAAATGGCATGTCAGACTTTTGTCTTGACATGCCATTCAATATATTTAATTTAATAATTCGTCTTTCTTTTAAAAAGCGGACTCAGCTTTTTAGCTAAGTTTGCCGCTCAAGTTAATTGCCTGTGCAATCATTACTGCAACTACTGCAAATACCATCAATGTTACCATA